>NZ_NXLP01000002.1:0-255957 GCF_003364125.1 Helicobacter sp. MIT 14-3879 | reverse complement strand
ACTTCAAATAACAAAGCTTATATTATTTTAAAATCTATGCTTGTATTTTGAAGCTTGTAGAGCTTTGTGATAGAATCTAGATTCTAAAATTTAAGGATTCATAATGATGCATTATATAGACAATTGATTATAGTATAGGACTTGCTCTGCAAGCTACAATCAACTTCTAACTTTTAGCAAAGGATTAAACAAATACTCCACTTTTAGCTACACTTATTCCATTTATCGTTAGGCACTTTGGTGTTAATTATCATAGCTTATTTAGCAAATTCTTAACTATGTAAAATATCATATCCGCCTTATCCCAAAGATAATAGGGGAGTTTAAGAAGTATTTTAGTATTTACTGCTATTATATTAGCCACTAAAGTTGATTTTGCAAATATGTTTTTTACTATATTAAAGTTTTTAACCCAAATAATCATTTATAATTTTTGATTTTTTATTTATGTGTAAAAAAATTTACAAATAAAATTTTATGCTAAGCCATAATTTGTTGGCTTAATTGGCTTATAATTTTTTGCTATAAAAATATTAATTTAATTATTAGCTTTCTTAAATATATAAATTCACTTTAAAGATTTAAGTTAAGAAGAGAATCCACTTAAATTTTTTTATTTAAGTGGATAAAGATTATAAAAGATTATATAGGTAAAACGCGGATATTTTCTGCTAATTTCTCTTGTAAAATAGCTTCTATTGCAAATAAAGTTCCACTATAACCACTGGCACAACCATTGCAAGCACCAAGATATCGGATATAAACATCAATGTGACTATCATTAGTTTCTTTTATATCAATAATTTCCATATTTCCACCATCCATTATAAGCATAGGACGAATATTTTCATCAATAACTTTATCTATGGCTTTTACTTTTTGAACAGTTGTCATATCAGCAAAACCAAGCTCTCCTAAGCTTAGTTTTGCTGCATTTTCTCTTACACTTTCTGCTTCCATCTCTAACCTAGTATCACGCAAAATATCTACTAAATAATATTCTCTTTCTTCATGTCCGCCAGGTTTAATACAACTTTTACAAAAAGCACCTGCTTTTGTATAATTTGTAATTTCCTCAACAGTTTTTAAATCATTTAGTTTAATTACTTCTTTAATAGTTCCCAAACTAACTCTAGCACACTCACATACAATAATTTCATCTTCAAAATCCTCTGGATTCTTGCCTAAATACATTGCTGCTGCTTTTTTAATGACATCATAAGCCATAACAGAGCAATGCATTTTTTGTCCTGGGACAGCTGGAGAATCAGGGTCATCACGTAATGCAAACTCTACATCAAGGTTTGTTATTTTAACTGCATCTTGCACTTTTTTACCAAGACAAAGCTCAACCATCATATCAGAACTAGCTATTGCTGTTCCACAACCAAAACTCTTAAACTTTGCATCAATTATAATGTCATTAGAATCTATTAGCCAATATAATCTAACAGCATCACCACAAGCCTCTGCACCATAATCAGCTACTATTAATTTTAATCCTCTACTATCAGCCTCTTCTTGTGTTATAACTCCAAGATGAGTAGGATTATCCATTCTTTGCTGAACTTTTTTAGAGTAAGCTTCCCATAATGAACCACCCAATAATGTGTCTTTACTCATTGTTAATCCTTTTTTATTCTAAAATTTTTTATTTTATAATTTCAATAAGAGCTAGATATGCTTCTTAGTCTTTTTATAGCCTTATCTAGCACGCTAATTGTATAATCTATATCTTCATCACTTGTAAAACGTGATAATGATAATCTAACTGCTGTATGAGCAAGTTCTTTATCTGCACCAATAGCAGTCATAACAGGATTTGCCTCTAAGTCTTCACTAGCACATGCACTTCCTGTTGATGCACCAATTCCTGCTTTATTCAAATCCCAAAGCATTGCTTCCCCTTCTATTCCTCTAATACTTGCCAAAATCGTATTTGGCACACGAAGGGTATCTTTGCCAATAATTAAAATATCATTATGTTTAATTAAGGCTTTTTCCAATCTATCTCTTAATTCTCTTACCTTATTGCCTTCATAATCAAGCCATTTATTAGCTAACTCCATTGCTTTTCCCATACCTACGATATATGGGACATTTAGAGTTCCACTTCTTCTACCTCTCATATGCTCTCCACCATGAAGTAGCGGGGTTAATTCCACGTTCTTTTTAATATACAACCCTCCAACTCCCTTTGGTCCGTGAAATTTATGAGCAGAAAATGATAGAAAATCCACATTTACTTCTTTTAAATCTACTTTAATCTTACCTATCGCTTGAACAGCATCTGTGTGAAAAAGAACCCCTTTTTCTTTACAAATCTCGCCAATTTCTTTAATAGGAAAAATTGCTCCTGTTTCATTATTAGCCCACATTACACTTACTAAAGCAGTTTTTGAGGTAATTGCATCTCTAATAGCACTAATATCGATATTTGCTTTATCATTTACAGGTATATAGGTAACCTCAACTCCTAATTCTTCCAAAAATGCACAAGTAGAGCTTACAGCAGGGTGTTCTACCTGTGTAGTTATAATATGATTTTTACCCTTTTTTAATATTTCATCAAAATACACGCCCTTAATCACCCAATTATTGCTCTCTGTGGCACAAGATGTAACTATAATATCATCATCTTCATTAGCATTAATACCACTATATAGCTGGTCAAAAGCATCTCTTATTGCTTTATGTGTAACTGTTCCAAACGAGTGTAAAGAATTTGGATTCCCATAATAGCGACAAAAATATTCATCCATAACCTCTTTTACTTCTTTATCAACCATTGTGGTTGCGTTATTGTCTAAATATACTTCTTTCAATTTTTAATTCCTTTTTTAATTCCTTAAAATAAAATTCAAATTCAAATACGATAAATACAAATAGTTTAATATAGTTTTAATTAATAAAAATTATTATTTAATGAATATTTAATGAATAAATATTATATTAAAAATTCTATCAAAAATAAATTTTTTTTGATTGAAATAGATTTAAAGCTTCATTTATGTTTCTATATTATCATAGTATAATTCTTACTATTTTAATATTAAAATATTAAATTACAAAAAGGCAAAATAATGGATATTATAAACTCTATTGATGCTTTTAATGAAGCAAAAAGTGTTATTCCTGGTGGGGTGAATTCACCTGTTAGAGCATTTGGTTCTGTAAATGGCAACCCTAGAATGATAAAAAGTGCTTATAAATGCTATTTAATTGATGAAGATAATAATG
This sequence comes from Helicobacter sp. MIT 14-3879, assembly GCF_003364125.1. Taxonomy (NCBI): domain Bacteria; kingdom Pseudomonadati; phylum Campylobacterota; class Epsilonproteobacteria; order Campylobacterales; family Helicobacteraceae; genus Helicobacter; species Helicobacter sp. MIT 14-3879. The sequence goes on along the minus strand of NZ_NXLP01000002.1, from coordinate 252,717 downwards.
AATATATAGATTTTATCCAAAGCTGGGGACCACTAATTCTAGGGCATAGAGATGCTGATGTAATTGATGCAATAAAATATACACTTGAAAAGGGGGTTAGTTATGGAGCACCGACTATTTTAGAAACAGAGCTAGCAAAAGAAATAATATCAATATATGATGGAATAGATAAAATTCGTCTAGTAAATAGTGGAACAGAAGCTACTATGAGTGCATTACGTTTAGCTCGTGCATTTAGTAAAAAAGATGATATTATAAAATTTGATGGTTGTTATCACGGACATAACGATTCTTTACTAGTGAGTGCAGGTAGCGGCTGTGCTACCTTTGGTAGTCCTAGCTCTCCGGGTGTGCCTAGTGATTTTAGCAAACATACATTAGTAGCTAGGTATAATGATTTAGATTCTTTAGAATCTTGTTTTAAAGCTAGTAACAATGTAGCTTGTGTAATAATAGAACCTATTGCTGGGAATATGGGATTAGTGCCTGCTAATGTAGAGTTTATAAAAGGCGTTAGAAAACTATGTGATAAATATGAGGCATTATTAGTATTTGATGAAGTAATGAGTGGATTTAGAGCAGCTTTGGAGGGTGCAAATCATTACTATAATACTGAAATTGATTTAGTTACTTTTGGTAAAGTTATTGGTGGAGGATTCCCTTTAGCTGCATTTGGTGGAAGAGATGATATTATGAATATGTTATCCCCTTTAGGAAATGTATATCAAGCAGGCACACTAAGCGGAAATCCTATCGCTGTGGCTGCTGGATATAGCACATTGCTAAAAATAAAAAATATAAAAAATATATATGAGAACTTAGAAAATCTTGCAATTAGGCTAACAAATGGAATAAAAAATAAAGCAAATAATTTTGGATTTAATATGCAAACTTGTGTTAGAGGAAGTATGTTTGGATTCTTCTTTAATAATAATGAAGTAAAAAATTTTGATGATGCAAAAAATAGTGATACTGGTTTATTTGCTAAATTTCATCAAAAAATGCTTCAAAGGGGTGTGTATTTTGCCCCATCAACTTTTGAGAGTGGATTTATATGCACCCCTATGAATGAAGAAACAATAGATAAAGTAATAAATGATTCTGAAATAGTATTTGATGAGATAAGAAATGGATAACAACAAAGAATCAAAGTTTAGGGCAATAATCATAGGTGCAAAGGGACTATCACTTGGAATCTCGATAATAGTAGCAATTTTACTAGGAATTGGAAGTGGTATTCTAATGCAAAAGATTTTTAATGTTTTTTGGGTGCTTTGGATTGGTGTATTTTGGGGAGTAGCTGCTGCTATATTAAATGTATATAAAGCATATAGAGCTGAATTGAGAGATTTTGAAAAAATAGCAAATGATCCAAAATATAAAAGAGACTTTTAATGTCTATATTGCTAATTAATTTTGTTTCAATTATTGTAATTACAATAATTAATATAAACTTTTTAGCAAGTTTTGAAGTAGCATTTATAGGGACATTATTGATAATTTATAGCTCATACAAAACTTTAATGAAAAAGCTAGATTTTATGGCAAATCTAGAATCTATAAAACCCATACAAACAGTATCAAATAATATTACAGATTCTAAATTAAGACAATTAGAAAAAAGTGTAGAATCTAAAGAATCTAATCTTCCTAAAAAAGAGAGATTTGTTATAGGTTTTAAATTATCAATTGGAATTTTTAGGATACTTTCTTATACATTATTAGCATTTGGGGTAATAGCACTAATAAACAATAAAATCTTTTTTATCATTCCATTTATGCTTGGTATAATAATTTCTAGCATATCAAGCATAATTTTTATGTATAAAAAATTTAATTCCTAATTACTCCACGCAATGCTTGTTTTTGGTAGTTTGGTAATGCAAAAACTGCCCTATGAATGCCCTCATTATAATATTTAAAATCACTTATTAAATCTACTTTTTGTGATGAAAAGTCTGCTAATGGGTGAAATCTATTTGATAAAAATAAATAAAATTTACCCTCGATTTTGAAAGGCATCTTAACATTAAAATTAGATTCTTTTATTTTATTTATATTTAAATCATCTAAATTTATTATCAAGATTCCATTACTTTTTAAAAGGCTAGCATACTGTGTGGTTGTTTTATTATCTAAATCAACTATTACATCAAATTTAGAAGTTTTTAATTCTATTGCACGAGAATAAGTATTTATATTACTTGATATGTTATCTAAACTTCCAACATAATGCACATTAATATTAAAAGTAGAAATAAAATTTAACAAAGCTATATTATTTGCATTTATTATCAAAACCTCCTTTTTATCATAATTAAAATCATTAATACACAAGCTAATACCGCTAATTAATTCAGCTTCTATAATATCCTTACTAATATCATTCATAATTTTCCTTTAAATTTTTGATTAATTATAACATTAGCTACTGCTTCTAAACCTAAACTGACCTTTTTTAAGCACATTAATTATTCCACCTATGCTTAGAATCCATCTATTTTCAATGATATTTTTAAAAAACGCCGCAATCTCACCTGCAACATTTATATTAAAAATAAAACCAACCCCATCTGTATGACCAATAGAGCAAACTGTTCCTCTATGGATAAATTTAAATGCTTTTGTAATTGGCTTATTATCTAATAAATCAATCAAACTATAAGCACAATATTCGCCCATTTGATTTGCAAGCTGTGCGGTAGGTGCGTGGATAATATCTCTTTGAGCAGCAATAGCACAATCTCCTAAAACAAAAATATTGCCATATTCTGAAATCTGCAAAAATTCATTAACTTTTATTCTACTGCCTTTAGTTTCAAAAATAGAATTATCTAAAGCTTCATTGCCTTTTACTCCTGCTGTCCATATCGTAGTATGAGCTTTTACCTCAAAAATACTATCTTCATTTTTTACAACAACACTATCTTTTTTGCACTCTACAACACTGCCATAAATAAGATTTATACCTAATTTTTTTAGCTTTTCTTCTGCCTTTAATCTTAACTTCATATCAAACATAGGTAATACTTGAGCACTCTTGCTTATTAAATTGATAGCAACTAAGTTTTCGTTAATACCACATATTTTGGCTAATTCCTTGCTTTGACTTGCAAGTTCTGCTGCAAACTCAACTCCTGTAAAGCCACTACCACAAACATTAAATGCTAAGTCATTATTAGAATCTATATTTTTATTAAATTTAAAATCTTTAAATTTATCTTCTATATGTTTTCTAATCTTTAAAGCAGAATTCACAGAATAAAGTGTATAGGCAAACTCATCTACACCTTTTATGCTAAAAGTATTTGGCTTAAATCCAAGTGCTATTACTAAATAATCAAAGTTATATTCATCGAATTTTCCAATAACCCTACTTTGCTCTATCCTAACTATTTTATCTTTGATAAATTTAATTTTATTTTCATCTAATATTTTTCTAAAGTAGATTCTAGCTTTCCTAGCACTATATGTCCCTACTGCCACTTTATGAAGAAGAGTTGATTGATAATGATAGTCGTGTTTGCTTATTAAGGTAATGTCTGCATTGATTTTAGAAATATTTTTTTGAAGAGTTATAGCACATTTTAATCCACCATAACCACCGCCCAAGATTAAAATTTTTACCCTATTCATTATTTAAAACCTTGATTTTTTAAACATGTTGTTGCAAAAGCAATATTTTAACGTTAAATTAAATAAAAATATATGTGATTATTTTATTAATTTTATAAATTGTAGATTTTAGTAACTAACCTCTTTTCCAGATTATTATGGCACATAAGTATTTCAGGGGCTCTGCTGTGTTCCCACCCTGAAGCATTACCTAAAATACCTATTGCATAGGTCTAAAAAAGAGGCTTTGAAATCTTATGTTATTTTTCCTTAAAATTTGTTTTTATTAAATTTAATATTTATGATTATTGTAAAATTTGATATTGGAATACTATTTGCTTTTTAAATTTTAAAATCAATAACAAAGGTTAAGGATATGAAGTTTCAAATATTGATAATTAGCAGTTTTGTATTAATTTTATCAGGATGTGCTGCTCTTAGCGATGATGATGGTATGATTCCCCCTTCAGCAAACTATGCACCTATTCAAGCACCAGTGTATCCACCGCTAAATCAACCATATAGTCCAAATCTGTTGAATGATAATAATAGTAAAGTTATGAATATAGATAGATTAAATGTTGGTGAAGCAAATATTAATGGCTCTATGCCAAAACCACAAGAACAATATGATTTTCAAAATAAAAATTTAAATAACCAAAATACAGATACCTATGTAAGAGACCACAATAATGATTATATGCCAAACTATGTAGCACCAAATGAAATAGTTCCCTATGAACAAGCTCCACAAATACAACCTGAGCCATCTCCTAGCCCGAAGGAACCCAAAGAGACAAATATAATCCAAAATTCACCATTATTAACACCAGATAATATAATAGAATTAAATGCTGTTGGTATGGGAGTAGCACCAGAATCTACAATATCACCTTCACAAGCATTAGCTCTAGCAAAAAGAGCAGCGATTATTGATGCTTATAGACAGATAGGCGAAAAAATGTATGGTATTAGATTAAATGCACAAGATACAGTTAGAGATATGGTATTAATTAATTCTGTTGTAAAAACAAAAGTTGAAGCACTAATAAAAAATGCAGAAATTATTGAAACTATATATAAAGATGGTCTTTGTCAAATCACAATGGAATTAAAACTAGATGGTAAAATTTGGCATAAAATCCTATCAAATAATTAAAAAGTAATTATGAACAAAATAATCTTTATCCTTAATATTATCTTGTTTGCATTATCGTTTAATGCTTGTGCAAATAAAAACCTTCAAATAGAGGATATTCAAAAAATTAATGAAGATGAATTAAAGCTAGTTCTAATTAAAAGTAAAAATATAAAATTTTATGACTTTGGAACACTTCAAATCACTCCAGAAATTAAATTAAATGTATTTCAACTAGGAAAATTATTAGGAAGTTTTATAATAAAAGATAATGAAATTTGTTTTCAAAATGATTGTGCTCCAAAATGGCCTGCAAGTAGAGCATTTTTTGGAAATGTAAGCTATGATAAACTATTTGAGGAAATTTTATTAAAAGAAGATATATTTGATGGGATAGGTAAAGAGTTAGGAAAAGATGGGACAATAATACAGAAATTCACTTATGGGGGTGAAGACATGTATTATGAAAGAAGCAATGGTAAAATATATTTTAAGAATCTAACAAATGGCGTTACAGTATCTATAATAGATTACAAAAAGTAAAATACTGCCTTAAGTAAAGATATTTAGATATTTTATATAGGCTATAAATATTTAAATTTTAGATTTTATACTTTAAATACACACTAAAAATTGTTTTATAACACAAAAAAAGATAGAATCACCAGCCAATCAAATATTATTAAGGTTAAATTAATGATTAAACATTTCCTATCTCTTAAAGATTATACTAGAGAAGAGATACTTGATATTTTAAAACTTAGCATTGAAATAAAAAATAGCTTTTTAAATGGTCAAAAAATAATACCTAACTTTAAAGACAAAATCTTAGCTATGATATTTGAAAAAAGTTCAACTAGAACTAGAATTAGCTTTGAGGCAGGAGCGTATCAACTAGGAGGAAGCTCTATATTTCTATCAAGCAAGGATATACAGCTAGGCAGAGGTGAAAGCATTAAAGATACGGCAAGAGTAATATCATCAATGGTTGATATGATTATGATTAGAACTTTTGAACAAAAAAGGATTGAAGAATTTGCAGAATATTCTAGCGTTCCTGTAATAAATGCTCTAAGCGATGAATTTCACCCAACACAGCTAATTGCAGACTATTTAACTATGATAGAAAATGGAATTAGTATGGATATAAGTGCTAACTATTCACAGCATAAAATTGTAAGAAAACCTATTGTATGCTATATTGGTGATGGTAATAATATGGCTAATTCGTGGCTATTTCTTGCATCAAAACTAGGTTTTGAATTGAGAATTGCAACACCAAAGGGATTTGAACCGATTAGTGAATTTGTGAATATAGCTACAAAAGAAACAAATGCAAAAATAAACATTACAAATAATCCTAAAGAAGCTATAAATAATGCAAATGTCGTTACAACAGATACTTGGGTTTCTATGGGACAAGAAGAGGATAAAAACATAAAAATTAAAGCATTTAAAGGCTTTTGTGTAAATAATGACTTAATGAGATTAGCCTCCAAAAATGCAATTTTTCTGCATTGCCTACCAGCATATAGAGGATATGAAGTAAGTGATGATGTGATAGAAGGAAGCCAAAGTAAGGTGTTTCAAGAGGCGCAAAACAGACTTCACGCACAAAAAGGTATAATGTCTTTTTTAGGAGAAAAAAATTGGAAAAAATAATAAATAATGAGGTTTTTAATGATTTATCTAATCATAAAAGGATTCCAACTCATATAGATTTTAACAATGAAAGGTATATCATTATCCACGAAAATGAATATAACAAGATGCAAGAAAGTATTAAAAATATGGATACTACAATAATAAATTATATGATTGAAAAAGAGATTGCAAAAGAAATGCCAAAAGATTTTGATGATGTTTATATAGTGGTAAAAAATATGTTAAAAAATATAAATAAAGAGCATTTAACAATCTATGATATACAACGAATCATAAAAGAAACTAAGACAAACTATCCAAACTTATTTATCAATATTGAAGAATATCTTAAAGAAATGAATACATTGGATTTTTAATGATTAATTTTGAAAAATTTGCAAAATATAGCAAACCCGGTCCAAGATATACCAGCTATCCAACAGCAGTAGAGTTTAAAGAAACATTTGACAATAAAGCTTATATAGAATCTCTAGCTAGATATACTCATCTTCCTTTGTCAATCTACACTCATTTACCATTTTGTAAAAGTGCTTGTTATTTTTGTGGGTGCAATGTAATATATACTAGCAAAGAAGATAAAAAACAAGAATATATTACATATTTAAAAAAAGAATTAAATCTGATTAAAAATTATATTGACACAAAAAGGAATGTTCTCCAATTTCACTTTGGTGGAGGAACTCCTACATTTTATGATGCAAAAAGTTTAGAGGTAATAATAAAATCAATAAGAGATACTTTTATAAACTTTGATAAAAATGCAGAAATTAGTTGCGAGATTGATCCTAGATTCTTCAATGAAGATCAAATGAAAGTTTTAAAAGACTATGGGTTTAATCGTCTATCATTTGGAATACAGGATTTTAATATTGATGTTCAAACTACTATTCATAGAATCCAGCCATTTAAGCTTGTAGAAAATGCAATAAACATAGCTAGAAAATATGGTATTAATAATATTAATTTTGATTTAATCTATGGTTTGCCAAAGCAAAATATAGCTACTTTTAAGGAAACTTTAAACTATGCTTTAAAATTAAAGCCAAGTAGGCTTGCTATTTTTAATTATGCACATGTCCCGTGGATAAAAAAAACTATGAGAAAAATTGATGAAAAATTATTGCCACCACCTAAAGAAAAACTATCAATTTTAAAATACACTATTAATTATTTAACAGAAAATAATTATAAAATGATAGGAATGGATCATTTTGCACTAGAGAGTGATGAACTATATAAAGCATCACAAAATGGTGAATTAAAAAGAAACTTTCAAGGTTACACTGCTAAAAAACACACGCAAATAGTTGGTTTTGGAGTTACTAGCATTGGTGAGGGACACGATTATTATGTGCAAAACTATAAAGATTATGCTACATACAAACAAATGCTAGATAATGAGCTACTTCCAATAGAACGTGGAGTTAGGCTTAATAATGATGATATTATTAGAAAAAATGTAATTATGAAATTAATGAATAATTTAGTGCTTGATATAAAACATATAGAGAATAAGTTTAATATCAACTTCATAGAATATTTCAAAGATAGTCTAAGTAGGTTACAAGAATATATAGAGTCAGATTTGCTAACAATTGATAATGATTTTATTAAAATCAACCAAACTGGGGCTATGTTAGTTAGAAATATTGTTATGGTATTTGATAAATATTTAGAAAATATGAATATTCAAGATAAAAAATTCTCAAAAACAGTATGATAGACTTATTAAAACTTAGCCAATCCTGCGTCAAATGTGCAAAGTGTATCCCCTCTTGCACAATTTATCAAATAGAAAGGGATGAGGTTAATTCACCTAGAGGTTTTATTGATTTACTTGGAATCTATGAAAAAAATGAAATAGCATTAGATAAAAATCTAAAAAATATTTTTGAAACTTGTTTTCTTTGCACAACCTGCACAACTCTCTGCCCTCAAACCATTGATACTGCATCAATGATTATAAAATCACGCATTGATATTGCAAATAAATTTGGAATCTCATGGTATAAGAGGGCTTATTTTTATTTGTTAAAAAATAGAAAATTGATGGATTTTGTATTTTCATTTACCTATTTTATATCCCCTTGCCTCTTTAAAGCAAGTGGTGATAAATTACGAAGCAGGATTCCTTTATCAAAACTTGGTAAAAGAACTATATTTCCTTTTTCTAAAAAAAGTTTTTTACAAAAATATAAGAAATTAAATAAAATTAAGCATACAGATTCTAAGAAAGTAGCAATCTTTATAGGTTGTCTTGGTAACTATAATTACACTAATATTGGAGAATCCCTCCTTTTTATACTAGATAAATTAGGAATAGAAGCAGTGATACCAAAACAAGAGTGCTGTGGTGCTCCTGCATACTTTACTGGTGATATTAAAAGCGTTAATTATCTAATTAAAAAAAATATTGAAATTTTTGAGAGTTTTTTAGATAAAGTAGATGCGATGATTATCCCTGAAGCTACCTGTGCTGCAATGATTCTAAAAGATTGGAAACACGCTTTAGAATACACGAATGATACTATATATTTAGAGAGATTAGAAAAGCTTTTACCAAAAATTTATATGGCAACAGATTATCTTTATCATCATACAAATTTATTGCAAGCACTAAAACAAAAGCAAAGAAGTGGTTTAAAAATAACATACCATGACCCTTGCCACGCAAAAAAAGTATTAGGAATTTATAAAGAACCACGAGAATTACTAAAGGCAAACTATAACTTTGTAGAAATGAAAGAGTGTGATAGATGCTGTGGTTTTGGTGGGGTTACAATACAAAGCCAAAAATATCATCTAGCCTATAATGCTGGAGCCCCCAAAGCAAAAAATATAAAAGATGCTAAAGCAGATATAGTTAGTGCAGAATGTAGTGCTTGTAGGATGCAATTAAATAATGCGATGGATAATGAAAATGTAAATACAATTTTTAAACATCCACTTGAATTAATAAAAGATATTCTAAAAGGTTTATAGACTTTATAAATTAGAGTTATTAACTCTAATTTACTCTCTATTATCCTCTTGCAGCTGCTCCTAATCCCCACATTGGTAAGAATATACCAAGAGCAAGTAACAATACAAGCCCTGCAATAAAAAAAGTCATAATAGGTTCAACATAAGCTGATAAATTATCTAAAATATAATCATATTTTATCTTATAATATTCCGCTACTGATGCAAGCATTTTATCAAGCTCACCAGATTGTTCACCTGTATTAACCATCTGTATGCTCATAGGGTCAAAATATTCTGTGTCAGTAAGTGCATCTGTTAGTGTTACACCTCTCTTAATTGCTCTATCTACGCTCATAAATCTATTTTTCATATAATCATTAGCAAGCAAAGAAGCTGAAGATTCCAATCCTTCTTCAAGTGAAATACCAGCCCTAAGAAGAAGAGATAAAGTAGTTGTGTATTGAGTAATATTTGATAAAAAAGTAATTCTGCCTACTAGTTTTACTTTTAAAATATTCTGGTCAAATTTATATTTGAATGCTTGATCTTTCTTATATTTATTTCTTAAATATACAATTACACCTACAATTGCCAATGCTACAAATAATCCATAATTAGTTACAACATATTCTATACCTATTAAAATTTTTGTAGGAAGTGGTAAATCAGCCCCTAATTCAGAAAATATATCCTTAAATTGTGGAATAACAAGTAGGCATAACGCAACAAAAGCTATCACCATAGCAGAAACTACAATAATTGGATAACGCATAGCCTTTTTAAATTTAGCCCTATTATCACGTAATTCCTCTAGATTTTTTACAAGTAGGTCCAAAGATTCTGCCAAATTACCTGTCTTTTCACCAAGAGAAATCATAGATATAGTTAATCCACCTATTACCATTCTATGATCCATAAAGGATTCTGTTAATGTTCTACCACTATTTACACCCGTTAAAACATCATCAAATATACCAACTAACTTTTCATTATCAGTATATTTTACTAAATCTTCCAAAGTAGAATGTATTGATATACCAGCATTTAACATAAAAGACATTTGCTTAAATGCAGCAATTAGATCATCATATTTTATTTTTTTGTCTTTTGTTAAATCGTTTATAAACTTAAGATAAAAAGGAGGATCTGTTTCAGTTGCCGATATAGGCTTTACTTTATGTTTATTTCTAGCGATTTCAAATGCAGCATCTGCAGTGCCCGCCTTAATAACAAGATCAATTTTTCTACCATTTTTCTTTGAAGATACTTTATAAAATTTCATGATAATTTTGCCACCCTATATACCTCATCTAAACTTGTTCTACCTTCCAATGCTTTCATAAGAGCATCTTCAAACATAGTAACAAATCCATCTTTCCTAGCTTCTGCCAAAAGCTCATCTTTAGTAGCATTTGCAGAAATCAAACGCCTCATACCCTCTGTTCCTAAAACAACTTCAGATATCACCTCTCTACCAGAATATCCCTGCATACCACATTGACTACATCCGTGAGATTTATAAAAATGGTAATCATCTGGTATAAGATTCTTAATTTGGGATAAAATTTTATCAGGCGGTTCCACCTCATATCTACAATGAGGACATAGTTTTCTAACAAGTCTTTGAGCTTGAAGTCCGCACATAGTAGAGCCGATAAAAAAACTCTCAACCCCCATATCAAGCAATCTTGCAACCCCGCTAATTGCATCATTTGTGTGCAATGTAGCAAGGACTAAGTGTCCTGTAAGTGCTGCTTGAAGTGCAATCTGAAGTGTTTCTTTATCTCTAATCTCACCAATCATTATAATATCTGGGTCCTGTCTAAGTATAGATCTAAGACCAGCAGCAAAAGTCATACCTGCTCTTTCATTTACCATAACTTGCTGAATCATATCCATTTGATATTCCACAGGATCTTCAACAGTTATAATCTTATGAGTAACACTTTTAATCGCATTAAGTGCAGCATACAATGTAGTAGTCTTACCACTTCCTGTTGGTCCTGTAACTAAAACAATTCCATTTGGTTGTTTAATAGCTTCATTAAATCTATCATAATTAAGCTCTGATATACCTAGATCTTCCAATCTTACTAAAACCTTACTCTTATCAAGAATCCTAATAACTATGCTTTCACCCGTGATAATAGGTAATGTTGAAATACGAAAATCAAATGGCTTATCAAGTATAATATCACTATATCTACCATCTTGTGGTTTTCTGCGTTCAGCTATATCAAGATTTGCTAATAGCTTAATCCTTGAAGAAAGAGGAGCAAACATATCTTTGTCAAATTTAAAAGCTTCTCTCATAATACCATCTACACGAATTCTAACTAAAGTACTTTTTTCAGTGCCTTCTATATGAATATCACTCGTTTTTTGTTTAATTGCTGTTTCAAAGATAACATAAATTAGTTTAGTGATTGAAGATTGATTATTGTCATCTGCCAAAAGAGTGTTGTTCCCATCTCCACTCATCTCTTCTCGAATTTTTTTAACAAGCATTTTAACACTATCGTGCAAAGAAAGTCTAATAACTATGGAAACTATTTGCTCTTTTTTTGCTATACAAAATATTACTTTTTTGCCTCTAACAGAACGAGTTATAGCATCTTTTGCTTGCATATCAAATGGGTCAGCTAAAACAACTTTAATATTTCCTTCTTCTTCGCTCATTGGAAATGCAAGATATTTCTCAATGATGCTAAAAGGAATATAATCTGCTACATCTGGATTAAACTCATAAGCATCTAAATCAACATACTCCATATTAAGAATACGAGAAAGTAATTTTAAAATATTTTCCTCACTATTTGGAAAATCCTCTAAAATAGAAATTAAATTTAACTCTCTTCTCTTACAAAGCTCTACAAAAAAGCCTAATAGTGCTGTTTCTTCAAGATAACCCAAATCAACCAGAACTCTAACTATTTTTTTTCTTCTAGTTTGCTTCTTTTGCTCTTGTAAAGCTTTTTCTAATTGCTCATTTGTAATCAACCCAGCAGATATTAATCTATCGCCTATTCTAACTTTAGCCACTAGATAATACCCTGTTTCATATTATTTAAAACATCCATTGCATCTGGAGAACTTGTGCTTGTTATATATCGATTTAGAACTTCTATTGCCTGTTCTTTTTTACCAGAAATATATAATGATTTTGCATAAATTATCCAACTTTCCGTTTTTTGCTTACCTTTAGAATCCGCATTAGAAGCATTTAACGCCCATTTAAGCGAATTTTGATAATCTTTAGCCTCATAATAAAATTTTGCTATTTCAATTGCTGTATCATAATCATTAGTATTTTTAAAATCAGATTTTTTAAGCTCTATGATTGTTTCTTTTGTAAGCTTTTGTGAGTTAATATTTATTATAGGCTTATTTTTAGGAATATCTTGTGAAAATGTTTTAATATTATTAGTTTCATTTACCATATTATTATTTGCTATAATGTTAGATGCAGATTGTATATCTTGCGGTTTATCAAAGACCTTAACCTCCTCAAATGCACTAGATCTCGGCTTTAAAGTATTTTTAGCAATATTTTGATATTTATAAAATCCAGAATCTACAAACATATTCACATCTACAACTTTACTAAATTTATCATTAGCACTAACCCAACCATTTGTAGTTTTAATTAATCCATTTACATTTTCATTTTGGGCACAAAATATAGAATCTAAAGCATAATATCCAATAGATTTAGATTTAAAATCGGGCAAAGAACGAACCGCTAATTTATCTACTATAACTTTTTTACAGATAAAATTAATCTTATTTGTATTATCAGTTTTAACTCGCTTAATATCATCTGACTTTATAATATTACTTTGAGTTTCATTATTATTAACATTACTAGAAATTTCTTTTTTTATAATTTGCTTACTAGCAATAATATTATTTTTAGAAACTCTTTTATCATATTGTAGTTTTATAAAAAATCCAAGCAATACGATAAAAATAATAAAAACAATAATAAATAGATAAAAGATGACTGCTTTATATTTATAAGACCTCCATCTACTTTCTAATTCAATAATCTTTTTCATATATAACGCTTCAATTATAAATATGGATTACTCCACATCATCATCTATATCTATATCTGCTTTTATATCATCTTTTTTTATGATTTCATTAACAGTTTCTGAATATCCTAAATCCTGAAGACTTGGATTATCATTTCTCTTAATAATATGAGGGGTTATAACTATAATCATCTCATTGGTTTCTTCAGACATAGTATCATAAGAGAAAAGATATTTTATAATTGGTATATACCCCAATAAAGGAACTCTATTTCTACTATTAGTAACACTCTTGCTAATCAACCCTCCAATAACAATTTTATCTCCATCTCTAGCACGAATTAAAGAAGATAGCTGATTTGCAGATAAGTTAGGTGGTTCTGCTAATGCAGTAGCTTGATTTTCTGTTGTTAGGTCTTTAGTCCTAGTAACACTAGGATTGATCTTTAACATTATATACTCACCCTGAATAGAAGGTGTAACATCAAGTAAAACGCCAGAAAATACACTAGGATAAGTAGTATTTGTAGAGGTTGATGATGTTCCAGATGTAGCTGTCAAATATGCTGATGTTTGTGTATATCTTAAAAGGCTACCAACACTAATTAAAGCAGGTTGATTACTTAATGTTAAAACTTTTGGGTTAGAAACAGATCTAACTTTACCATATGAATTTAAAAATTCTACAATTTTAGTTAAAGCAACACCAGATGAAAATAATTGAATAGTTCCACCACCACCTATTTTTTGTGTAAATAAAGGAGTCCCTGTTGTTCCTGTATCAGATATACCACTTGGAGTAATTAAATTTCCTAAATTATATAACTGATTCCAATCAACACCAACAGTATTTGCGTTACTATGGGTAACAGTTAGAATATTTACATCTATCATTACTTGATTTTGCATTTGCTCTTCTAATTCTTTAATATATTTTCTAACTCTTTCAATTTGTTTAATAGTTCCAGTAACTGTAATAAGTCCTGCTGTTTTATTTACAACAACACTTTGTCCCTCACCAATATCTTCGTTATTAGTCGTATCTTGATTTTGAGATGAACCACCTTGTCCTGAACTTGAAGTAGTATCTGTTGAGAATTTCCTTTTTGGTTGATGTGCATCACCGGGTCTAAATGCAATTTCAAAAATTTCCTTTTCTATTTTACCCCAAAAATCAAATTCATCAACAGAACGAATCTTTGTCCCAGTAATACTATCTGCACTACCACCCTGCATTGCTGAGTTAATTAAGCTTCTATGAGCTGCACTTTGGGTATCAAAATTAGCTCCACCAGAAGCTTGTAATCCGCTACCTTGTGTAGTAGTAGAGGCAGTTGTGGTATCTGACAACATTGCATTTTGTGATAATATAATATCTGTATTGCTAGAACCTATCCTAGAGGTTCCAATATAATTTATTTTAAAAGTCTCTGTCATAAGATAAGAAATCTTTAATAATTTCCCATCAAACTCATAATTTAGCTCATTTTCAGTTAGCAATAAATCAAAGATTTTTTCTAATGGTAATTGCACTATATTAACCGATGCAATAGGTTTTGAAAGCCTATCTTTGGCTGCTCTATCTCTAACTAACATACTATATTCACATTTCAGGGCAAGTTGTTCAAGTAAATCACCAACTGAAGTTCCATCTAAACTAGAAGCAGACATACTAAATGCAGTATCCTCACATAAGCTATCAGCTTGTAATACATACGAACCTAACAACAAATTTAACACTAATACAAAAATACTCTTTCTCATTTTATAACACCTACTCATATTTAACTTCTTTTTTAATATTGATTTTCTCTGGAACAACTTCTAGCGTTTTTTTCTTATTTCTAAACTCTAGTTTTACTTGATTCTTTTGAATATCTACAACACTCCAACCTTCCACATTTCCGCCCTTTTCTACCCATTGACTATTTATATTAGCCCTATTTTCAAAAATGCCTTTCAACACAAGCACAGCTTGTTCCACTTTTGTGGTATAAGCTAAATCATCATCAGTTTGAGGATATATATAAATAAATGGGTCTTGTATATTTGTGTTTTTATTTATGTAATCAATCCTATTAAATGTAATAATATCATTTTTTAATTTTTCATCTAAATTTTCTTCTTTATTTTGATCATCAATATTTGGTAATTTAGAAGAATTTTGATTTAATAATGTTGCATTTGAATCCTTATCAACTATATTATCGCCCTCAACTGGTAAAACAACATTAGAATTTGAAGAAACTATACTTGTTGTTGAGTTATCATCAGCAATAAGATTACCTATGGTAAATAAAAATATTAGAAAAATTTTCATTTTATATTCCTCCTCTGAAATTTCGTATCAAAATACTAAAATTCAATCTATTGTTTTTACTTTCTATAATTATGCTATCCAGTGATATAAATTTACCATAAGTTTCTAACCAATCTATATATTGGAGTATTTGTGAAAACTTGCCATATCCAAATAAAACAAATGAAGAATATTTCATTCCACCAAGACTTGTAGCATCATTCATTTCAATATCTGTTCCATTAACAATAAGTCCCATAGATGCAGCTGCTTTTGAGGCATCATCAAATGTTAAGAACCAATCTTTGCTATAAACAAAAACCTCATTAATTAATCCTTGCAAATATTTCAAATTTTCTTGTGCTTGAGAAATATCCTTTTGCGAACTATTAATTTGCTGTTCTAATGATATAAAACCACCATTATCCATAGAATCTATATATTCTGTTTCTTGCTGCAATTTAGAATTTATATCATTATAAATACCTTCATAAGAAAACTTATACCCACTACTTAAATCATAAAAGGCAAAATATAAAACAGCGGCTATAACAATACCAATAAGAAGCCCAAATGCTACTCTTTCAGATGGATTCTTATCAACTAAATAATCATCTAATTTATCTAATTGTTCATAGATTTGTGTTTGAAAACTACTCATCTTATAACCACCTTAACTATTGAATTCAAATATCTATTTACTTTTTTCCCTAAATCTGGATTCTCACTAAAGTCAATTTTTGCTGAAATTGAATCTATCTTTGTTGAATTAGTATCTTCTTGCCTTTGTGTTACATTTGTTGTAGCCGTTTGTATATTTGTAGTTTGTTGATTTTGATTTCTAAGAGAACTTGTAATCGCATTGTTTTCATCACCAAAATTAACTCTATCTACTTTTTCAGTAACCACGCTTTTATATATTTTTTTTTCATTTAAGTTTTTAATAAAATCTGTAATATCATCTTGCGTTTTGGCAAATAAGTTCAATTCTATTATTAATTGCTGATTATTATTTGCAATTGCGGTAGATTTAACAACGCTAACCCTACTATTATTTGCTACTTTTAAAATATCATCTATAACTTTTGATTTTTGTATATACCCTATTTGCCAACTATGAATATCATTCATGTTATTTCTAACAGATGCAATTTCTTCATTAACAGAGGTTTTTTGCTTTTGCAAGTTTTCAATTTGCTTTTTTAATTGCTCTTCTCTAGTTCTATACTCTTCTGCTTGTGGAAATACTACATTATCATACTCTTTTTGCAACATATCTCCTCTAAAAGAAAAAAATCCTGCCATAGCAAAGTTATAAACAGGATATAAAAGAGATAATACAAAAATTCCTCCAACTATCAATACAAACTGACCAGATTCTCTCTGATTAAGAGGCTTTGGTCGTTTTGCATAAGAAAAGTTAGGTAGCTTAGAATCTACATTAGCAATATAATAATCTGCATAATACATAGCTATATCAGCTATTGCACTACTACCCTTAATAGTTTCTATAAATGCTAAACTATTAAATGGCTTAGTTTCAATTAAAAATGTATCTCTAAAGAATGATAAAAAATCATTATCATATTCTATACTCATTCCATAATATATAACTGTTGGGTCAAGATTTGAGTATACTCTTTTGATATATAAAATATTTTCTTCAATATCACGACTAATCTTATCAAGCATAGTATCTATTGATTGTCTATGTTCAGATACTTCTTGAACTTTACCTGCTATAAAATTTTCAAATTCTGAACTGCTTAACTCTAAAGATGTTTCTTGATTAAACTCAATTCTAAGTCTATGAATATTTGAGTTTAAAGTTTTTATATAAACAGGTTCACCCTTGCTATAAAATGCAAATATTCCGCTATTATTTCCAATAAATACAAATATATGATTTCCAATTAAATCTAACTTACCTTTTTTATACAATACTATAGGTAAAAATGCAGTAGAAGTTATAACATCAATATATTGAGTTTTTGCCAATAAGTCGTCATAGTTTTTTTCAAGATATGCTGAATCTATCGCATAAACATCATAACTCCAATGGTCAGCATCAAAATTTGTCTCAATTTTAAAATAAGAAATCTCGTAACTAGAATCAGACTGTATATTTAGCTGTTTATAGGTCTGTTCTATTATAAAATCTTCTATATCTAATTCATCTATTGTCTTTGGAACATCTATATTTGCCTTTAATAAAGAATCAAAAGAAACTAGAGTAGATACTCTTAGCTTTGCATCAGCTTTTTTAGTGTATTGGACAATATTTCCACCAATGTTATTGTAGATTACTTTTGTATCAGAATCATAATATACAATATTTGTTGCCCGCTGTTTAACATTTCTTTTAAAATTAAACTTCATATACTTTACCTCATATAAATTCTACTTACTTAAAAAGAGTATGCCTAAAAAACCTTAAATAACCTATTTAAATTATAAATATAAAAAGATGGTTACCCTAAAATCCAATTTGTTTTCTCAAACTTCGTTATTTAAATCGGGAATTATACCACTAAAATTTAAAAAATATAAATTTTTACTGCAAAACATAACAACTTAATATTAAATTATTTAAAAAATATATATTTAATATTATAATTTTTATAGTTTTATAGTATGATTTTATTGTCTTTTGATTTACTTTAAGCTAAATGTAATATTACATAATACTTTATTAAGGTAATTAATAAATTTGCCATTCTTTAATATCAGAGTTTAAGGATTGATTTATGAAAAAACGTGGATTTACTATGATAGAACTTGTGTTTTCCATAGTTATAGTTGGTATTGTAATATTAAGCATACCCCTAATTGTAAGACAAAGTAATGCTAATACAATGATGTCTCAAAATGTATTAGGTTACTATAATGCACTTACACTTATGGAAACAATTAAAAATAAGCCTTGGGATAGAAATAATATAGCAGATTTTATTAGCTCTGGAGAATATTATATTTTAAATACAGGGCAAACAGCTACAGACTGTAAAATATTAGATAAAAAGTCAGATGCTAAAATAAAAACAAAAAAAGGTCTTGGTAATGCAAACAGAAGGAGAATGTGCGACCCAAGTTCAAAATCTGCTCTTAAAATCCAAGCAAATAGTCGCTTAGAGGCAATAAATGATTTTCAAGGATATACTCAAAAAATAGCAAGCAATGGGGTAGATATTTTTCAGCTTTCAGTAGATGTAAATTACGCTGATATAAATTTTGGAAATGAAACCACTGCAGGTTCTTTAACAAATGTAAATAGAATAACAGATATAAAATTGATTAATGTTACTTTAATGAGATTTTTACCAAACCAAAACCCAGAAACGGTTGCTGTGTATAAATACTACGCAACAAATATTGGCTCTGATATTCCATTTATTAAAGATAATAGGAAAATAACACCATGATTATTAGCAAGAAATATAAATTTAATAAAAATCGTTCATCATTTACAATGCTAGAATTAGTATTTGTGATAGTCATAACAGGTCTAGTTTCTGTTGCTGGTGCTATGGCAATAAATCAAATTTTACAAAATTATGCACTACAAAAAGAATATGCAAAATTAGAGTTAGATAGTGCATCTGCAATTAGACAAATATCAAAATATATACAAAATTCTATTTGGGATTCTATCTCTATTAAAACAGGAAATAATTACATTGCATTATCTTCAATTAGCGAACCAAAAGCAATTGATAGCAATGCTGGTACACAAATAACATTTATAGAGAAAAATATGGATTCTATAAATGGTAGATTTGTTGCAAATCAGAATGCAAATATACCTTATTTTAGTGGTTTTATAGATTTAAATAACTCTGGAGTAATAACAAATGCTACAACTGGTAAAACTCAAGATGGAAATATCATTGTAGCCGCTTTTGCTAGTGATGATATTAGACCTATAATGAATACGGCAAATATTTCGCTTTATTTCCCATTTGTAAATGCTGGGAGCAAAACTACACAGCTTGATAAGTATTATTCAAATAATACAAGAAATAGAAGTGCTATTTTTAGGATAATCTCTACTTCTAATAGAGTAATAACATTAGAAAATTCTCCATTGCAAATTGGCGATATAGGAGTTATTGTTAATACAAATCCAACAAATATTATAAAAAATGCAAATGGTGATTTATTAATATCTCAGCAACCACAAAATGCAAGAAATGAAACTGTGATAGCTAATAATGTATCAAATCTATACCTATGGACAGAAGCCAATGCAGGATTAATTAGGGTTAGAATCTGTTTTAACAATAGAGTCATAAAAAGCGTTATGAATGAATTTTGCAAGGAAGGTGTAATACTACAATGAAAAGAAAAGCATTTGGCATGATATATGCCATTATAATAACTGTATTAGTAGCTACACTTGGGATACTAGGGTTAAAATTAAGTAGCACTACATTAAATACAACCACAAATGAACATATTGCAATACAGCTAGATCTTTATTTGAACTCTACTGTTGAATTAGCAATATTATATATTCAAAGAAATGGTTTTGTAGATAATGAAAACACTAACACAAAAAGACCTAATGTTATGGCTTCGATAGAAAGATATATTAATTATGGTGAAAGGGGTGAATATCAATTTAAATATAAAATGACTCCTTTAATAGATAATAGTTCAAGCACGGCACAAGAGGATCAAAAAAATGTAATGATATTAGATATTTCTGGCTCTGTAACAAATCCTATAACAAATCAAACACTTAGAGTTACAAGAAGACAGATAGTTAAACCTTAAAAATAAGTCAAAAAGGAGTTAAAATTATGGAAGAAGTGCAGTTAAGTTATGATATAAATATGCTTTTAAAGACTACGCTAAAGCATAATGCATCAGATTTACATTTAGTAGCAAGAAGCGAACCACAAATTAGAATCGATGGTTCTTTAGTTAAGCTAAATTTACCTGTTTTAAATAAAAAAGAAATTGATAAGCTATGTTACTCTCTACTTACTGATAAACAAAAAAAGACCTTAGAAGAGGAGAGGGAGTTGGACTTTTCTATAGAATTAGAAGATATAGGTCGTTTTAGGGTTAATTATTATTACACCATGGGGAGTGTTGCTGCAGCTTTTAGAACCATTGTTACAAAGATTCCAACTCTTGATGGAATCAATGCACCAAAAGTTTTAAAGCAATTAGTTACAAGAAGAAAAGGTTTAATATTAGTTACAGGACCAACAGGAAGTGGAAAGACTACAACAGTTGCAGCAATGATAAATGAAATAAATCAAAATGATAAAAAACACATACTCTGTATTGAAGACCCAATAGAATATGTTCATAAGGGTATTAATTGCCTTTTTTCTTATAGAAACTTAGGTGAAGATACAAAGACATTTCAAAAAGCATTAAAATCTGCCCTTAGAGAAGACCCAGATATAATATTCATAGGTGAGATGAGAAATACAGAAACTATGGAAATAGCACTTGAAGCTGCTGAAACAGGACACTTAGTTATTGCAACACTACATACAAATTCAGCTGCACAAACTATAAACAGACTTGTAAGCTCATTTGAAGGTTCAAAACAAGAACAAGTAAGAAGTCAAGTTGCAATCACAATAGAAGGAATTTTATCACAGATTCTACTTCCTCGTGTAGATGGTGGAAGAGTGGCTGCTACTGAAATATTAATAGGAACTCCAGCTATTAGAAACCTAATTAGAGAAAATAAAATCCACCAAATTAACTCACAAATGATGATTGGACAAACTTTAACTGAAATGAAAACTATGGCACAAAGCTTAAATGAGCTATATGGAAGTAGAATTATATCAAAAGAGGAATACGATATAGCCTCTGCCACAATATAAACTCTTTTTTGAGTTTATATTTGTTATACTTATTAAGAGTATAATTTTTATATAAAATATATTATATTTTATATAACCCTTGGTAATGTTATTCCTATTTGTTTTTGATATTTGCCATTTTTATCTCTATAACTAATTTCACAAGATTCATCCCCCTGAAAAAATAATACTTGTGCTATGCCCTCATTTGAGTATATTTTTGCAGGAAGTGGAGTTGTATTTGATATTTCAATAGTTATATATCCTTCAAATTCAGGCTCAAATGGAGTTACATTGACTATTATTCCACATCTTGCATAAGTACTTTTCCCAAGACATATAGCTAAAACATCTCGTGGCATCTTAAAATACTCAATAGTTCTAGCAAGTGCAAATGAATTTGGAGGAACAATACAAATATCACCTTTATGCTCTATCACATTGCAAGAATCAAAATTCTTGGGATCTACAATAGTAGAATTTACATTAGTAAATATTTGATATTCATCTGCTACACGAATATCATATCCATAGCTACTAACGCCATAACTTATAACTCCTTTTCTTATTTGTGATGATGTAAAAGGGCTTATCATATCTTTTTTTAATGACATTTCCTTTATCCATTTATCAGATTTTAATCCCATTATAAACCTTTTTTTGATATTTTTTGTGTTATTATACAAAACTCATTTTTAAAATTTTAGAAAAAAGGCTTTCTTATGAATATACAAGAAATAAAAAAGTTATTAGAAATGTTTGATAGCTCTAATTCTGTTAAACTTAAAATTACAAATGAAAACTTTGAAATCACATTAGAAAAAGATTCTAATAAATTAACAAAAAATCAAATTCAAGTGCCTGTAACAAATATCACACAAGAAATACCAAAAGAAATAGAAATAACACAAGCTACACCAAAAGAGCCACAAAAAATAGCCTCATCTAATAACACAGAGACAATCACTTCACCGATGGTTGGGACATTTTACCGTGCTCCGTCTCCAGATTCTGCTCCATATGTAAATGTTGGAGACAAAGTAAAAAAAGGTCAGACAATAGCTATTATTGAGGCTATGAAAATAATGAATGAAATTGAAGCAGAATTTGATTGTAAAATTATTGAGATAATTGCATCAGATGCTCAAAGCGTAGAGTTTAATGCTCCATTATTTTTAGTAGAGAAAATATAAATGAAAAAAATTAATAGAATCCTGGTAGCAAATCGTGGGGAAATTGCACTTAGAGCTATTAGGACTATACAAGATATGGGCAAAGAGGCTGTGGTAATATATTCTACTGCTGATAAAGATATACATTATCTAGATGTTGCTGATTTAAAAATATGTATAGGGGGAGCGAAATCTAGTGATAGTTATCTAAATATACCAGCAATAATAACAGTTGTTGAATTATTTAAGGTTGATGCAATTTTCCCAGGATATGGCTTCTTAAGTGAAAATCAAAATTTTGTAGAAATTTGTGAAAATCATAATATAATTTTTATAGGTCCAAGCCAAAGTGTAATGGCATTAATGAGTGATAAAAGCAAAGCAAAAGATGTTATGAAAGAGGCAGGAATTCCTGTAATTGAAGGAAGTAATGGCGCCATAAAAGATTATAAAGATGCACAAAAAATAGCTAAAAAAATAGGTTATCCTGTTATTATAAAAGCCGCAGCAGGTGGTGGTGGAAGAGGTATGCGAATAGTTGAAAATGAAGAAAATCTAAAAAATTCAATTCTAGCAGCAGAATCTGAAGCTATAAGTGCATTTGGCGATGGTTCTATTTATATGGAAAAGTTTATTAAAAATCCAAAACACATAGAAGTTCAAATACTAGCAGATAAAAAAGGAAATGTGATACATATAGGAGAAAGGGATTGTTCTGTACAAAGAAGACAACAAAAATTAATAGAAGAATCCCCAGCAGTAATATTAGAAACTGAAGTTAGAGAAAGACTTTTAAAGACTGCTATAAAAGCGGCTAAATACATCAAATATGAAGGTGCTGGAACTTTTGAATTCTTATTAGATGAAAATAAAAAAGATTTCTACTTTATGGAAATGAATACTAGACTTCAAGTAGAACATACTGTTAGTGAAATGGTAAGTAGTTTAGACTTAATTGAACTTATGATTAATATAGCTGAAGGCAAAAACTTACCAAAACAAGATGAAATTATATTTAGAGGACATGCAATTGAATGTAGAATTACGGCAGAAGATCCAGAGAAATTCTATCCTTCCCCTGGTAAGATAACAGAATGGATTGCTCCAGGTGGAGGTAATGTAAGAATTGATACACATGCTTATGCAGGATATAGTGTGCCTATGTTTTATGATTCTATGATTGGAAAACTCATAGTTTGGGCTGAGACTAGAGATAAGGCTATTGCTAGAATGAAAAGAGCTTTGAAAGAGTTTAAAATAGAGGGTATAAAAACTACTATTCCATTTCATATTAAAATGATGGAGAATGAGGATTTTCAAAAATCAAAAATACATACTAAATATTTGGAACAAAAAATGCTATAGAAGCCTTAAAATAAATATTTTAAGGCTTAAAAATGAAAATAGATTCTAATGATTTTAACTCAATCAATAAAATAATTAGTTCAAGTAAAAATACGCAAAAAAAGAATATTCTACTAAACAAAGAAATTATAAATAATGGCTATTCATCATTAAAACAAAAAGGATTAAACAATACTATTGGGATTCTACAACTAGCTGCACAGACCATTAAAAACATTACAGATAATAATACTATATCATTAGAACAAGCAAAGATAGAATTAAACAATGCTACATTTTTAGGAAATAAAATATTTGCACCACATACTATTTTACAAGATGATTATAACAACACCTTATTTGATGCAAATAGGATATTAAACCTAATACCAAATGATGAAAAAGATTTATATTCTTTCAAAAAAGTCTTAAAAAATGAATATGACTTTATAAATGCTTCATTAGAATCTATAAAATCAAATATAGATATTATAGATTATAAGCAACAGAATCTAGAAAATTATCTTATCCAAAATGCCATTCTTTTCTCTAAAGCCCATAATATAAAAACTTTAGCATCTAAAATAGATTCTCTTCTAGCATAATGATTCCATATAGCACACAATATATTGAAGATGATGATTTACAGGCTGTATTGAGTGCATTAAAGCAAGAATACATAACACAAGGAAGCTTGGTAGGTGCTTTTGAACAAAAGATTGCCAACTTTGTAGGTGCAAAATATGCAATAACATTTAACTCTGCAACTTCTGCACTAAATGTGGCATATAAAATTATAAATTCATTAGATTTGCCAAAACTTAAAGAATTCATAACTACTCCTATTACATTTTGTGCTACTTCTAATATGATGCTTGAAAATCAAATTAAACCCATATTTTGCGAAATTAATAGTATAGGAAATATAGATACAAAAAGTATTACAAAGCATATAACAAACAAAACCAGAGCTATTGTAAGTATTGATTATGCTGGAAATAGTGTAGATATAGATGAAATATTAAAGATTTGCAAAGAAAATAAATTATACTTTATATCTGATAGTTCTCACTCTTTTAGTGGTGAATACAAGGGTAAAAGAATTGGACAATTTGCAGATATGAGTATATTTAGCTTTCACGCACTAAAACCTATAACAACTATTGAAGGTGGCGCAATAACTACAAATAATAAATCTTTCTATGATAAAGCAAAACTCCTTAGATCTCACGGAGTAAAGAAAAAAAAGCTTTGGGATAGCGATATTGAGAATATAGGGTATAACTTTCGTCTAAGTGATGTTGCTTCAAGCCTTGGAATCTCTCAATTAAATAAAGTAGAATCTTTTTTAAAAAAAAGGAGAATGATTGCTAAAATCTACAATAATGCTTTTAAAAATAATGATAAATTTAGTATATTAGAGATTCCAAAGCATATTAAATCGACATACCATCTCTATCCTATTTTACTAGATAAAAGCCTTTTTAAATATAAAAAAAAGATTTTTTTAAAACTTCAAAGTATGGGATTGGGGGTTCAGGTTCATTATAAACCAATTTATCAATTTAGCTTATATAAAGATTATAGTAATATAAAAAATGCTGATGATTTTTATAATGCAGAAATTTCCATCCCCTGCCATCAAAAAATGCAAGATAGCGATATAGAATATGTAATAGATTCTATTTTTAAAACACTAAAAGATTATTAATCTAAAATTTTAATTTCATATTCAATATTTTCTAATGCCATATTAATAATATCTAAATTGTCTTGGCATTCAAAATAAATAGAAATTCCACAATCACTCGAAAATTTCCTTGGAGTAGAAACTAATTTTATACTAACTTCTGTAATTAAATTTAAAATACTCTCACTCTCAAAAACATCTGCACTTGTATAAAATATAATATAACCTTTTACCAACTTAACCTCGTGCAATAATCTTCAATGATCTAATGTAATCATATATTTCATTTTTAGTAGTAAAGTAGCTAGGGCTTATGCGAATAGTCCCACCTTTTTGAAAACTACCAATTACTTTATGTGTAACAGGAGAACAATGAAGCCCCACTCTAATACAAATTCCAAAGTCCAAATCAAGCCTTTGAGCAACATCAGAAATACTTTTATTGCTTATATCAATAGATAAAATTCCTATACTCTCGCCATTTGTATGATAAATTTTAATATATTTTTCTAAACTTATTTATAAATTAAAATAGATTTTAATTCTTGCTCATGTTTATAAATATTTTGAATATTTACTTCTTTAAGCCACTCTAAGCTAGCTTTAAGACAAACAATACCAAGCATATTTGGAGTTCCACTCTCAAATTTATCTGGCAAAAATAAAGGCTGAAATTCACTCTCACTTACACTACCACTTCCGCCAAGAATTAAAGAATTTAATTTAGAAAAATCAAAACTATCACTTATAGCCAAAGCAACAATTCCCATAGGAGCATACAAAGCCTTATGGGCACTAATTGCTAAAAAATTTCTCTGCATTATATCTTCTAAAGGAATAATGCCAATACTTTGTGCTACATCAAGTAAAAATAAAGTATTACTACTCTTTGCAATCTCACTTAAAATATCAATATCTATAATTTTCCCTATTACATTATTTGTGTGCATACAAACAAGAAGTTTTGAATGTTTCATCATTTCTTTTGCAGTTTTTAAGTCAATCTCACCAAATTTATTACAAGGAATCTCAATTGTTAAATTTAATTTTTCTTTTAGATAATTAAGCGGTCTTTTTACTGAATTATGCTCCATTTGAGTAGTAACTACAATATCATTTTGTTCTAAAATACCATTTAGCACCATATTAATAGCCATAGTAGCATTTAGTGTAAATAATACTCTCTTAAAATCTTTTAAACCTATCATATTTGCTAGAGATTTTCTTGCTAAATATAAAATTCTGTCTGATTGCAAAGAACTCTCATAAGAACCTCTAGTTGGATTTGCACCTACATTTTGAATAAAATCAAATATAGCTTTACTAACTATTTGAGGTTTGGGAAATGTAGTAGAAGCATTATCAAGATAAATCATTTATTTTTTATTATATAAGTTAGTGTGCCATCATCATTATTTATAGATTCCACATTATATTTAAAATCTAGGTGCCAATCTTTTTATATTATCACTTATTATCACTCGCACTACCACAACTACAAATTACTTTTATTTCATTCTCATTTTTATCTAATAATTCTTTTAATTGCATAATAGGTCAAGATAAGCCCATTACATCTAACTCTATCATAATTACCTCACTATTGCTCTAAGTATTTTCTCTTACTTTCAAACATTCTCTTTGCAACTATCTACTTTGCTTTGCAAAAAAACCTAAAAATATACAAAATATAATTCCAAAAATTACAACTGGAGGGGCATTTGTTCCTATTCCACTAGGAGAGCTTGCTAAAGCAAAATTATGTGCAAAAGCTGCTCCTATAAGTAATCCAAATACAAATATACCAGCATCACTATCTCCCTCTCCTGCTAGTATTAATTGCCTACCAGGACAACCTCCAGCTAAAGTAAATGTTATGCCACTAAGTAGCATTCCTAAAAAATTCCATAAAGTATCATTATGTGCTATTGGTTGATTTTCAAACCCTAAATGAAAAAATCCAAATATTAGATTAGTTAAAAATGCTGTTAGAAAAAGTGCAATTAAACCCTGAAAGATATGAGAATCCTTTAAAATTATTAAATCTCTAATAGCAGCAATGGTGCAAAAACGAGATTTTTGAAATAAGAATCCTAAAATAAGTCCAAAAGCGATAGAAATTAAAAATGGTGCATGCATAGAACCCGGACCTTTTATAGAAAACTTGATAAAAGAATTGGGATTTAGCATTCCTAAAATAAGTAAAACAAATAAAATCAATGTAAAAATAGGAAATATAAAACCAATAATTTTGCTAGTTGGTCTATTTCTACCTAACGAAAAACCTCTTTTTAGAAAAAATATACCAAGTAAGATTCCAAAAATAAGCCCAAATAACCCAGCAATAGCACTTAAATCACCTGCACTAAGCCTAAGAATCATTCTCCAAGGACAACCCAAAAACACTAATGCCCCAATCATAGCAAAAAATCCAAGAGTAAATCTTGCAATAGGAGATGAGCCTGCTCTAGGAGAAAACTCTCTAAATATAAATGCTGATAGCATTGAGCCAAAAACTAATCCAATAATTTCTGGACGGATATATTGAACTATTGAAGTTTGATGTAAGTTTAAAGCTCCCGCAATATCTCTAGTAAAACACGCCGCACAAATACCCATATTACCCGGATTTCCAAAATAAACTAAAATAGGAGCAAGAATACCAAAAACAACACCTGCAATTATAGGCATAACTGCTAATTTCATAAACATTCCTTAAAGTAGTAATAACAGCAATGAAAGACTAAGAGGCTGCTTGCTTAAACCTTAAGCCGAAGATTTAGATTATAATCTAATAAAACTTAAAGATTAAATAAAGTTTATTAGCATTACTTAAATCTTAAAAACTAAATTAATTGCTTATATTTTTACTTTGCTAGTTCTATTTTCAAAAGCTCATTTACTTTAGATGGATTTATCCCCTTGCTTTGCTTCATCACTTGTCCAACAAAAAAACCAAAAAGCTTATCTTTGCCATTTTTATACTCAATAACCTTATCTTTATTAGACTCTAAAATAGAACTTATAATGTCAATAATTGCTTCATCATTGCTTACCTGTTCTAATCCTAACTCATTTATTAGGCTATCCACATCTCCACCTTTTTTTGAAATTAGAACATCTAATATTTCTTTTGCGCTTTTTCCACTAATCTTACCCTCATCAATACGTTTTACTAAGGTTGCTAAAATCTTAGAATCTACCCCACAATCTTTTAATGTATTGCCTCCTTTTAGCCTACCTAAAAGCTCTGTATTTAGCCAAGTAATTGCACCTTTAACACTAGCACCCTCATTAATCATAGACTCAAAATATATGGCTAATTCTAATTCACTTGTTAAAACACTAGCATCACTCATTTTAATACCATATTCTCTAATATATCTATCTCTCTTTTCATCAGGCATTTCAGGTATTGCCTCACCTTCTTTCATTAAATCTTCAGGTATATTTACACTTAATAAATCTGGATCTGGAAAATACCTATAATCAGCTGCTTCTTCTTTGCTTCTCATTGATCTAGTAATACCTTTATTTACATCAAAAAGTCTAGTTTCTTGGAATATCTCCTCATCATATTTACCATCACTCCAAGCCTCAATCTGCCTTTCAACCTCATAATCTATTGCTTTTTGTATGAATTTAAAACTATTTAGATTTTTAATCTCAACTCTTGTATAAAGCTTATTATCACCTTTTGGTCGTATTGATACATTTGCATCACAGCGGAAACTTCCCTCTTGCATATTAGCATCACTAATCCCTAAAAATCTAACTATTGAATGAAGTTTTTTTAAATATGCTACTGCCTCTGTACTATTTCTCATATCAGGCTCACTTACAATTTCAAGTAGTGGTGTGCAGGCTCTATTTAAATCAACTTTAGAATAATCACTCTCGTGTATATTTTTACCTGCATCTTCTTCCATGTGAGCCCTAGTTATACCTATTATTTTAGTTTCTCCATTAATTTCTATTTCAACACTTCCAGATTCTACAATTGGTCTTTCAAATTGGCTTATTTGATATGCCTTTGGGGAATCTGGATAAAAATAATTTTTCCTAGCAAAGATTGAATTTTGATTAATCTTTGCATTAATTGCTTTGCCAAAAGAAATTGCCTTTTTAACAACATCTCTATTTAATACAGGAAGAGCACCTGGCAAACCTAAGCAAGTAGGACATACATTGCTATTTGCATCTTCTCCAAATGAAGTCGCACAAGAACAAAAAATCTTACTTTTTGTATTTAGTTGAGTATGCACCTCAAGCCCAATGATAGTTTCAAACTCCATAATTTAGCCTTTAAGTATGAAAATTACATAAAATTATAATAAAATAAATATAAATCCCAATATCTAAAAAGATTAAATTTAGCATTAAAATAAGCTTATAAGTTTAAATATTTTTAGCAAGAGCTTTAAAAAAACTATAATTTTCTAATTTTTGCTATTTCATCTCTTAATCTTGCTGCTTCTTCAAACTCTAGTTTTTTAGCAGCTTCGTGCATTTTCTTGCTTAACTCTTTTATAATCTTATCTTTTTCTTGTCTTGGAATCTTGCCTAATTTAATATTTTTTTCTTGTTTTGGCTCAATTTTTAGCTCATCTTCAATATTTCTCTTAGTATTTTTTGGAAAAATATTATTTTTTTTATTATAAGCCTCTTGCTTGTTTCTCCTATATTCGCTTATATCTATTGCTTTTTGCATAGATTTTGTAATTTTTTGAGCAAAGAATATAACCTTACCATTTACATTTCTAGCAGCCCTTCCCATAGTTTGTATGAGGCTTGTTTCACTTCTTAAAAAACCTTCCTTATCTGCATCTAAAATTGCAACTAAACTAACCTCTGGTAAGTCAAGCCCTTCACGCAATAAATTAACCCCAATTAACACATCATATTCACCTAACCTAAATGATCTAATTAAATGATTTCTCTCTATTGCATCAATATCACTATGCATATATTGTGTTTTAATACCTAGCTCTTGATAATATTTACACAAATCTTCTGCCATTTTTTTAGTAAGAGCACCTACGATAATCCTTTCTCCACGCTCTATTACAATCTTTATTTCATCATATAAAATCTCAACTTGCTTAGAAGAATCTCTAACTTCACATTTTGGGTCTAATAACCCTGTGGGGCGAACTATTTGTTCAGCTATATTATCTTTGCTTAATTTTAGCTCTAAATCTGCTGGAGTGGCAGAAACAAAAAGATAATGCGGTGCTTTAGATATAAATTCATCAAAATTAAGCGGGCGATTATCTAAAGCACTAGGAAGGCGGAATCCATACTCTACTAAAACCTCTTTTCTACTTCTATCTCCTGCAAACATTCCTCCAAATTGAGGCAAACTAACATGAGATTCATCAACAATTACAAGATATGGCTTTTCTTTCACATCAAAATAATCTAGCAGGCAATATGGCGTCTCACCCGGCTTTTTACCTGTCAAATGTCTAGCATAGTTTTCTATTCCCTTACAAATTCCATTTTCTTTTATCATTTCTAAATCAAACTCTGTGCGAGATTTTAATCTCATATATTCAACTTGTTTATCATTCTTAGTATAAAAAGAGAGTCTAGAATCTAACTCACTCTCAATACTGCTTATTGCTTTTTTTAGACGATTCTGTCCTACGATAAATGGATTTGCTGCATAAAGAACATAGGACTTTAATGATTTTATTTCTTTGTTATCAATAGAGTCTATAAATGATATTTTCTCACATACATCATCAAAAAATTCTACCCTTAAAACTTCATCTTCAATATAAGCTGGATAAATATCAATTATATCTCCATTTACTCTAAATTCACCTCTTTTTAAATACGAATCATTTCTACTATAACCCATCTCAACTAATTTTAATAAAAATTCTCTTTGTGATTTTTTATCATTTATTTCTATTTTTTCAATCATTTCCAAATATTCTTTAGGATTCCCAAGCCCATAATTAGCTGATACGCTAGCAATAACAATTACATCATCATAAGCTAAAAGTGATGTTGTAGCACTTAATCTAAGTCTCTCTAAATCCTCGTTAATACTAGAATCCTTTTCTATAAATAAATCTCTCCTAGGGATATATGCCTCTGGTTGGTAATAATCAAAATGTGAAATAAAATACTCTACTTTATTTTGTGGAAAAAACCCTTTAAATTCACTATAAAGTTGAGCACAAAGACTTTTATTATGCGACATTATTAAAGTTGGTATTTGAAGATTTGCAATAATATTTGCCATAGTGTAAGTTTTGCCACTACCTGTAACACCAAGAAGCATTTGGTATCTATTATTTTTACTTATGCTAGAAGTTATATCATTAATAGCAGTGGGCTGGTCTCCAGCTGGTTTAAAATTAGAATTTAAAATAAATTTACCCACAATATTACCTTAAAATTTTGTTACAATTATACATTATATTTTCTATATCAAACTATATCAAAAGGTAATATTATGAGTATTTTAGAGAGGCTTACGCAAAAGGTTGATGAATTATTAAATAAATTAGATGAACAAAATAGTGAAATTGAACGATTAAGGCTTGAAAATAGCACTATAATTAGTGAATTACAAGAAAAAGATAGACAAATAAACTCACTCTATGAAGAATTAGCATCAAGAGATCGCTCTTATGAGAATCTAATAAATAGAATAGATGAAGCAAAAAGATAGTGGATTCTAGACTTAGTATCGATTTGTATATTGCTGGAAGAAAAATGCAAGTAAATATTGCTTGTATAAACAGCAAGGCAAAAGATGAAATACAATCTTTGCTTTCACAAAAAAATTTAGATATAAAAGATATTCTTAAAGCATATATTCAAAAAACACAGGAATATTCTGAATTAGAACAAAAACTCTCAACTTTAATAAAAAAAATAGAAACATTGGATAAAAACTGAAATACTATTCAATACACCCACTTAAGCTAAATATCCCTCCATTGCAATACAAAAGTGATACTAAACTACAAAAATATCAAATAGTAAATATAAAAGTAAAAAATAAGAATATATTAGGAATTGTGATAGGAGAAGTAACAAAGCCTAATTTTGAATGTAAGGATATATTACTTAGTAATTTATCATTTAGCGAAAATCAAGTTTTTTTAGCAGAATTTATAGCAAATTATTATTGTGTAAATTTTGGAATATCATATGGAATATTTACCCCTAAAAATCAATCTAAAATAAACTCAACAAGGATAATAAAAACAAGCCCAAATGAACTAAGTATTAAGCAAAATCAAGCCCTAAATTTTATAAATAGCCATAATAAAACATTATTATTTGGAGACACAGGAAGTGGGAAAACAGAAATATATATATATGCAATGCTAGAGTGTATAAAAAATGGTAAAAATGTGATTTTTCTAATGCCTGAGATTTCCCTTACCCCACAAATGGAAAAAAGGCTAAAAAATGTCTTTGGAGATTTAGTTTGTATTTGGCATTCAAAAATTACTAAAAAAAATAAAGCTAATATTTTAGATAAATTAGATAGCTATAAAATTATTGCTGGAGCTAGATCTGCTCTATTTTTACCAATAGAAAATATAGGATTAATTATAGTTGATGAAGAACACGATGATGCTTATAAGTCAAACTCATCACCTAGGTATAATGCTAGAGATTGTGCAATTTATCTATCGCATAAAAAAAATATTAAATTAATATTAGGAAGTGCTACTCCTAGCCTAAATAGTTATTATAACTTTAAAAAAAATAATGATATTTTTAGACTTGAGGGAAGATATTTTAATAATAACAAAAAAATTATTTTTAACTCTAGCACAGAGATTTTAACTAATATATTAGTACAAAAAATATCAAATATATTGGTTAAAAAAAAGCAAGCTATTATTTTTGTTCCATTAAGAGGGAATTTTAAAATTCTACTATGCAATAGCTGCGGTAGTGGGATAAAGTGTAAAAATTGCAGTATAAATATGAGCTTACATAGTAAAAAAAATGCTATTATTTGCCATTATTGTGGGTTTAGTGAGCCATTTTTTACAAATAAGGCACAATGTAAAAATTGCAGTAAAAATAATTTTAAAGCACTAAAAGTTGGCACACAAGAAATAGCTAAAGAACTAAAAGATATTTTTAAAAATATTAGAATTGAAGTTTTTGATAGAGATGAAGTTACAACAAATTCTAAATTAAAAAAAATCTTAAATGATTTTAATAAAGGAAATATTGATATTCTAGTTGGAACGCAAATGCTTAGCAAAGGACATGACTATCATAATGTAGAATTAGTGGCAATTCTTGGAATTGATAATTTATTAAATAGTAGTGATTTTAGAGCATATGAAAGGTCTGTAAGTATGCTTAATCAAATCTCTGGTAGATGTGGTAGGAAAAATGATGGAGAAGTTTATATTCAAACCTTTAATAAAGATTTTTTTAGTAGATTTTTAAATAATTATGAGGATTTTTTAAATTTTGAACTAAACAATAGACTTAATTTCTATCCACCATTTACAAAATTAGCCCTCATAAGCTCACAGAATAAAGATGATAATACTGCAAAAAGTATTTTGCAAAATGCTAAAAAAATAGTAGAATCCTATAAAAGTGTTGAAATAGTTGGGTTAAATCGTGCCCCAATAGAAAAGTTAAATGGATATTGGAGGTATTTTATGCTACTTCGCTCTAATAACTTAAAAGAAATGTTACAAGCAATCCACCTATTAAAAAATAAACCTGTAATTATAGATATGGACCCTTTGCATATTATTTAAGGATTATTTATGAAAATAAATATTTTGGTAAATTCAATTTTACTTGAAGCTACATTACAATCATATCTTAAAGATCACATAGCAAATTATGAAGAATGTGATTTTATAATAGCAGATGAAATACCATCCGAAATAAATAAACCAATATGCCTTATAGGTTTTAGTGAAGATTCTGATATTATCAGACCATTTTACAAAGAATCCTTGCTAAGTGATTTAGAAAAATTCAATAATCAAATAAAAGAAATAGAACGTATAGATACAAATAAATTCAATAATATATTAGACCTAAATGAATTAGAGATGTTAAAGAATTCAATAGATTCTATCAATGACAAAAAAGAAAATATAGATATAAAAAATGAGATTGAAAATATCGTTCAAGACTTTACAAACAGGCTTTATGAAGTAATTAAAAGAAATAATGCAAAATAAAAAAGTAACTAGCATAAAGATAACAGGGGGTAGTCTAAAAGGAAAGATTTTGCACTCTGCCTTACTTTCACATACTCGCCCAACAAAAGCAATAGTAAGAGAATCTATATTTAATACTTTAAGAGAATTTATTATTGATAAAGTATTTTTAGAAGTTTTTGCAGGATATGGCAGTGTTGGATTTGAGGCATTAAGCAGGGGTGCAAAAAAAGTGATTTTTATAGAAAAAAACAAATCTAGTTTTGAAATCCTATTAAAAAATGTAAAACTTTTTAGTGGCTTTAATATTAATGTTTATAATAAGGATTCTATGTTATTTTTAAAGGAAGTGGCAACAGATTCTGATATTTTATATTTTGACCCACCTTTTGGCAACAACGGAGAATATTATATAGAAATATTTAAGATTCTAAAAACTATAAATATATCGAATAAAATTATAATTTTTGAACATATTTCTAGCTTTAATATGCCACAAGCTCTAGGAATACAAAATATAACCTTAATTAAACAAAAAAGATTCGGAAGGACTAGTATTAGCTATTATTTTTGATAAAATGACACAAAAAATTTAGGAGCATAGTTTAATGGAAGAAGAAAAAAAAGACAAGAGCAAAACTATAATAATTATAATATCAGTATTATTGATACTTTTAATAGCTATAGGAATAGCATTTTATTTAATGGTTAAAGTACCAGAAGAGAAAATACAGCAAAATCCTACAATACCACAAGAAGACAATACGCCAACAACACAAACAAATGCTAAATATATAAGAATAGGACCTATATTTAAACTAGACCAATTTATTGTAAATCTAGCAAATCAAAATGGAAGAAGATATTTAAAAGTAAATGTAGAATTAGAAATGACTACAAAAGAATTAGAAAATGAATTAACATCAAAAAGGGCTCCTATTAGGGATATAATAATTGATATTCTATCCTCAAAATCTGCTGAAGAAATAGGAACAACAAGGGGAAGATATAAAACTAAAGATGAAATAACACAAAGACTTAATGAAATACTTGTAGATGGAAAAATAAGAAATACATTCCTAACAGATATGGCAGTACAATGATTGGGATTGATTTAGTATCTATAGATAGAATAGAAAATCTAGTAAAAAAATATCAAAAAAAATTTTTACAAAGATTTTTAAATAAGAGTGAAATAAATTTAGTATCCACAAACAATGGTTATAACATACAAAGAATTGCTGGTTTCTATGCCTCAAAAGAAGCTTTATCAAAAGCTTTTGGTTGTGGGATAGGTGCTAGATTAAATTTTCATCATATAAAAATACAAAAAAATTCTAACAATTCTCCAAATATAAAATTAACAAAATATCTTAAAAAAGAATTTAAAGTAAAAAAAATAAATATATCAATAAGCCACGATAAAGACTATGCAATAGCTACCGCATTAATAAAGTATAAATGATTATATTTAATAATTTTTAAATTAGCATTACCTTTCATAAAAAACATTAATTATCAATAAAAATATATTAAAAAATTTATAAATCTATATAGTTTTTACAAAACTTAATAATTTTTTAAAAGTTTTTATAGAAATTATAGTTTTTATGTAGATTTTTTTAGCTTTTTAAGCTAATTTTAATATTTATTATTGATGATTGTCTTATAATATATTAAATAGTTAATTTAAACAACTATTTAGATAATGTTTCAAGGAGATATAATGAGTAATGCAGAAAATTTTGTTACTAAGGTAGAATTTGAAGGTGGATTGTGGAAAGATGAAATAAATGTAAGAGATTTTATCGTTAAAAATTACACCCCATATGATGGTGATAGTAGTTTTTTAAGCCCTCCTACAAAAAATACTAAAATTCTATGGGATAAAGTTTGCTCTCTCATGAAAATAGAAAGAGAGAGAAATGGCGTTTATAATGTATCAACTGATATTATCTCAACTATAACATCACATAAGCCCGGATATATTGATAAAGATTTAGAAAGCATAGTAGGACTTCAAACAGACGAGCCTCTAAAAAGATCTATTATGCCTTTTGGTGGATATAGAATGGTGAAAACATCGCTAAAAGCATACAACAAAACTGAAAACCCAAATGTAGCAAATGTATTTAAATATCGTAAAACTCATAATGATGGGGTATTTGACGCATATACAGATGAAATGCTTTTAGCAAGAAAAGTGGGTATTATCACAGGATTACCAGATGCTTATGGTAGAGGAAGAATTATTGGAGATTATAGAAGAGTAGCTCTATATGGTGTGGATAAACTAATTGAAGAAAAAATACAAGCTAAAAAGAAAATGATACCTGATGTAATGGACTCTCACACAATAAGGGATAGAGAAGAATTAAGCGAACAAATTAAATCCCTAAATGAGCTTAAAGAAATGGCTTTATCTTATGGCTTTGATATATCAAAACCAGCTTCAAATGTAAAAGAAGCAATTCAATGGCTATATTTTGCATACCTAGCTGCTACAAAAGAGCAAAATGGTGCTGCTATGAGTATTGGAAGAATCTCAACTTTCTTAGATATTTATGCACAAAAAGATTTGAATAATGGAACTTTTAGCGAAGGACAAATACAAGAAATGGTGGATCATTTTATAATGAAATTAAGAATGATTAGATTTTTAAGAACACCAGAATATGATGAACTATTTTCAGGTGACCCTACTTGGGTTACAGAATGTCTTGCAGGAATGTGTGTAGATGGAAGACATATGGTTACAAAAATGTCTTATAGATTTCTTCATACACTATATAATCTAGGACCAGCTCCAGAACCAAATATGACAATTTTGTGGAATACTAGACTACCTGAAAATTTTAAGAAATTTTGTGCAGAAGTTAGTATTAAAACATCATCTATTCAATATGAAAGTGATGAAATTATGCTTGAAGAGTTTGGCGATGATTATGGTATTGCTTGTTGCGTATCCCCTATGAAAATAGGAAAACAGATGCAATTCTTTGGTGCTAGATGCAATCTAGCAAAAGCCCTCTTATATGCTATAAATGAAGGTAAAGATGAAAAAACAGGACTTCAGGTAGGACCAAGTATTTCTCCTATTAAAGCAGAGTATTTAGATTATAAAGAAGTAAGAGAAAAATTAGATATTGTCCTAGATTGGCTTGCTAGACTTTATATTAACACATTAAATGTAATACACTATATGCACGATAAATACTGCTATGAGAGAATCCAAATGGCTCTACACGATGAGAAAGTCATAAGAACAATGGCAGGGGGAATAGCGGGGTTATCAGTAATTACAGATTCCTTATCTGCAATCAAATATGCTAAAGTTAAACCAATTAGGAATGAAGATGGCTTAATAATTGATTTTGAAATAAAAGGAGATTATCCAAAATATGGCAATAATAATGAAAATGTCGATGAAATTGCAGTAGAGCTAGTAAAAGCCTTCTCTCAAAGATTATCTCTGCACGATACTTATAGAGAGTCTATTCCTACAATGAGTGTTTTAACAATAACTTCTAATGTTGTCTATGGTAAAAAAACAGGCTCAACTCCAGATGGTAGAAAAGCAGGAGAGCCATTTGCACCGGGAGCAAACCCTATGCACGGAAGAGATACTAGTGGTTGTGTTGCAAGCTTTTGTTCAGTAGCAAAGATCCCCTTCCAATACTCAAAAGATGGAATCTCAAATACTTTCTCCATAGTGCCAAGTGCCTTAGGAAATGATAGCAAAACACAGCAAGACAACTTAGTAAATCTAATGGATGGATATTTTAGTGATAAAGGCTATCACCTAAATGTCAATGTGCTTCAAAGAGAGATGCTACAAGATGCTATGAATAATCCAGAAAAATATCCCCAATTAACAATCCGTGTAAGTGGATATGCAGTAAATTTCATCAAGCTCACAAGAGAACAGCAGCTAGATGTAATCTCAAGGACTTTCCACGAAAAAATGTAAATATATCTATCCTATTTTGGATAGATAGGATAAAATTCTTTTAAATCCTTAAATTTAATAATAACTAATCTGGCTATAAATTTAAATCTATGCTTAAGTTTAAATTTAAGATTCTGCCTTGTACAACTCTACATCATTCATTATATATATTTTATACATTAGCTTTTCTAATAGATTTAATTTTCGTGGCTTTACCTGCATAAAGGTAATTATCCTTTCTCTTAATTCTATATCATCTATTTTTGATATAAGCTCTAATCTCTTTTGAAATAAAATATCTTTCATTTGTTTGCTAATATTTATATTATCCCTTAAATGAAGATAATCAACAATAGAACCTAAAAGCATAGTATTTTTATTAAATGTAGCATTATTAAAATAGCGATATTTGCTTAAAAATTCATTTAATTGATATACTTTTGAGTGCCTAGCACATCTAATATGAAAAAACCAATCATCGCTAGGGTAAAATCTATTGTTATAACCGCCTATCTTAAAAAATAATTCTCTATGATGAAGAAGTGCTGATGGATGAAAGGGATTGTATTTTGCTACATAATCACAACTTCTAACATCTAGCTTTTTATATGTTTTAATCCTCAATACCTTATAAATTATGCCTTTCATAAAAGTATGTTTTAGATATTTCAAAACACTAAATAAAGGATAGGCATAAGCTTTAACAAAAGCTTTTAATTTAGAATCTTTATATTTTTCATAACCTATTAAACTTAGATTGCCAAAGTAGATTGCACGGCTTGAAATAAGGGAGGTATTCTCATCTACCCTATTTGTTGCCTCATTCATAGCTGATAAATAATTTGGAAGTAAAATATCATCATCGTGCAAGATACAGACCCACTCTCCACAAGATAGGGCAATAGCAGAGTTAAAGTTACCAAAAAGCCCTAAATTCTTATGATTTTTATAATATGTGATTTTATTTTTATAATTCTCCTCTAAATATTTTTGAGTTTGTGATATGGAGTTAAAATCATCTGTATTCTCAACTACTAATATCTCATAATGACTTAGATTCTCCCTATTTTTATTACTAGAATTACTCTGCCCCCCATTTCTAAAGTCTTGATTGAATGCAGATGCAAGTGCTTCTTTTAGGGTATCTAGTCTATTGTAGGTAGGAATGGCAATGCTAAATTTTGGATTTTTAGCTAGATTTTCTTGTTTAAAAATAAGCTCTGAATCTACTACAATATTATCACTTATCTCTAAAAACTCCCCACCACTAGAAAATATTTCCTCTGCCTTTTGCTCCCCTATATTTTGCATAATCTCTCCTTTGATTTTCTTATATTTCTTAAATTCCTTATAAATTTATCCTTTAATTGTGTTATCTAGTTTTTACTCCTTATATCTTTTAAAATCCAGCATTTTCTTGCTTTCTTATATTTTTAGCAATTTCTTAATCTTTATTAAATCTTTATCGTTTTCTTGATAGTTTCTGCTTTGTTTTTTTATAGATTTTTTTGCATAGCTTAAGGTAGAATCTCACATCAAACATAAACAATGGTTTAGTCTTAAATAGCCTTTTTATACGATACATAATAGTCGTTTTGATATAATCATCAATAATCGCCCTCTCTATCGATAATAAATGCAGTCTCATAAATGGGCTATTAGCAAGGTAGCTATACCAAATCTCACTCTTTGGGACACTTGGCTTCTTCCAAGGCTTATTATCGCCAATATAATGAAGCTGGATAGGAGAGAGCCTCGCATTATCTAGCTCCTCCCTGCTATAAACCTCTGGAATGTAGCCCTCCCAATGCTCTCCATAATGCTCCCACGCCCCATTCCACACGATATGGGCAGGACTAAGTGTCGCAATATGCGGGTAGCACACGACATTAAGCACATCTTGTTCGGCTAAGACAAGCTTAGAGGCATTAGCCTTTAGGTAATTAATGAGCTTAGATTCCAAGCCATCTCTTCGCCAAGCCTTTAAATTAGCTATCAAATAGCCCCCACCAACGCCATATTTAATAGCCTCAAACTCCCTCTCACTAAACTTCTTATAACCACTCTTCCACCCCTCTAGCGGGTATATGCAATCTGGATTATTCGCCCTCACTCCTGCGATATAAGCATCGCTTTGAAAGGCTAAGAAGCTCCTTGATACATCGCCCAAAAAGACCACATCAACATCAGAGATAATGATTTTTTCATACTCTCTAAAATAGCTATCAAGCAATAATTTATAGAGAAATTCTTTTGAAAAATGAGCTTGCAAGCCTAAACTTTCCCACTCTGTGCTAAAGGTATCATTTGCATTAATAAATTCCAAACTTGCAAAGTCGCTAAACTCTGCGATACTCTTTATTAAGAGATTCTGAAAATCATCTGAAACATCATTGTGGATAACATAGAGCTTGTAAAAAAGCTTTGCCCTATTTGTAGGGTTTAGGGAGCTTGGCTCTTTTATGTTAGGTGGATTTATTGGGCTTGTTTGACTTGTTAGCTCTGTTTGACTTGTGGGATTGGCATAGCAATCTTTATTTGGGTTGGTTAGATTTATTGGGTTTATGTGGTTGGTGTGCTTTGTGGTATCATAGCAATCCTTACACAAATCAAGGTTTGGATTTAGGGGGCTTATTAAAGCAGGGCTTAATATTGCTGGGTTTAAGGTGGGGCTTTGCTCTATGGGATTTAGGGCGTGGTTTTGTTCTGTATTTAGGGCGTGGTTTTGCTCTGTATTTAGAGTGTGGTTTTGCTCTGTGTGATTTAAGTCATAGTTTTGTTCTTTTGTGTTTAAGGGATTGAAACTTTGTTCTAGGGTATCTAAGCAGGTTTGACTTTTTTGTTTGTGATTTAAGTTTGTGCTTTTGTGCTTTGTATTATTAATTTTAATGTTGTCATATTGAGTTTGCATAGCAAAAGATGAAATATTCTCTTTATGTACCTGCATAGCAAGTGAGGAAACTTGCATTGTAGAATCCTTAGATTCCACTCTTGAAAGTGAAGAAACACTCGCATTAGGTGCTTTATTGCATAGCGAAGAAAAATGAGAGGTTTGATATGAATTTAAATGAGATTCTTTTTTGGATTCTAATTTAGATATTTCATTAGATTCTAATAGAGATTCTTTGCTCGTGCTTTGCCCTCCTTCATAATGACAAATGGAATCAAAATGATTAAGATGATTAAGAGAAGCAGAAAGAGACTTAGAGTAAAAGGTGGATTTAGAACAAGTAGTTTTTAAATCACCTACCTCCTCTCCTCTATTATTAAATTCAGATTTAGAACAAGCAGTTTCTACCCCCCCCCGTAGGTAGAATCTACCTCATAGAATCTATTGGCATTCTTTAGCAGTGAATAGAATGCTACACTCGCAGGAATTGCATAATTTTTATCAAAGCAAAACATTATAGGGATAGTAATTTCTTTTAATTGATATTCTTTTTGCAATCTATTCTCCTTTTTGCATTATTTTATTCTTTAAATTTGTAGATTTTAACAAAATACTTTAGCATAGTGATTTTAGAATGTTTTTTAAGCCCTCAATCACAAAAGAAACTTGCTCTTTGCTTATAATATATGGTGGCATAAAATATACTACTTTACCAAGAGGAATTGCATAATTTTTATCAAAGCAAAACATTATAGGGATAGTAATTTCTTTTAATTGATATTCTTTTTGCAATCTATTCTCCTTTTTGCATTATTATATTCTTTAAATTTGTAGATTTTAACAAAATACTTTAGCATAGTGATTTTAGAATGTTTTTTAAGCCCTCAATCACAAAAGAAACTTGCTCTTTGCTTATAATATATGGTGGCATAAAATATACTACTTTACCAAGAGGACGAATTATCAATCCCTCTCTCAAAGCTAGTCTAGCAAACTTTAGGCTAATAGTTCTATCAAATTCCCCTACTAAATCAAAGGCAAATATCATTCCTTTATGGCGGATATTGCTAACTATATTAAATTCTTTTAATTCTAAAAACTTTTCAAAGATAAATTTACTTAGAATCTTATTATTTTCTATAATATTATCATTCTCAAATATATCCATTACAGCGTTTGCACAAGATATTGCTAGAGGATTCCCTGTGTAGCTATGAGAGTGCAAAAATGCCCTAGAATATTCACCATAAAAGGCATTATAAATTAAATCACTAGTAACCACCACAGAAAGAGGCATATAACCGCCTGTAATCCCTTTAGAAAGGCATAAAAAATCTGGCACAAAATCGCATTCTTCTAAAGCAAACATCTCTCCACTTCTTCCAAAACCAACTGCAATTTCATCAAAAATTACATATATGTCATTCTCTCGTGCAATTTTGCATACTTCTTTAATAAATTCACTTGAATAGATATTCATTCCACCTGCACACTGAACTAGTGGCTCTAAAATAAATGCACAAATATTATTTTTATTATTTACTATTATATTTTTAAAAGACTCTATTGCTTGTTTAATAGAATCTATCGAAAAATCTTTTGGCAAAGGTGCTTGTATATTATGAAGTAAAATTCTATTATAAATGTCTTTATAGATTCCAATATCTCCAACACTAAGAGCCCCAATGGTCTCTCCATGATAGGAATTATTAAGAGATAAAAAAATATTTTTATACTTATCTTTAAAAGCATTTAAATGGTAGCTCATTTTAAGAGCTATCTCAACAGCAGAACTTCCATTATCCCCATAAAAACACTTATTTAAATCCAAAGGGAGCTTTGAAATAAGTCTCTTAGAAAAATTAGCTATTCCATCATAGGTATATCCTGCAAAAATTATGTGCTCAATTAAGTCTAGCTGCTCTTTTAACTTAGAGTTTATGTAATCATTACTATGACCAAAAAGATTTACCCACCACGAACTAATACAATCAACATAAGGCTTATCATAAAAATCATATAGATACACTCCTTTGCCCCTTTTTATTGGCATAATAGGAAAATTTTGCATATCTTTCATCTGTGTGCAAGGGTGCCAAATAAATTCCAAATCCTTAGAAATTAGGCTTTTTATTTTAAATTCTATATTCATAAGTTTCCTTCAAAATTTGGTATTTTTATATAGCTTTATTTGCTTTAGTTTGATATAATCGCAAAATTATACTTCAACTTTTTCTAAATAAAGGATTTATCTTTGATAACTTGGATGCAGCAAAACAAAAAGTACTTAATAATAACTATTTGGATAAGTGCAATATCATTTATAGCTGCTGGTATGCTAGGTTGGGGTGCTTATAACTTCTCTTCTTCTCAAAATGCTGTGGCAAAAGTAGGGAAAATTAATATTAGCTTTAATGAACTAAATTTAGAATATCAAAATATTTTAAATAATTATGAAGAAAAACAAGGAAAAACATTAGATAAAGAACAAGCTGATATGCTAGGTGTAGAAAATATCGCTATACAAATGCTAATCAATCAAGCTTTATTAGAAAATTTTGCACTAGATTCTGGTCTTAGAATTAGCAATGAAGAGGTATCAAAACAAATTAGCAATACCTCTAGTTTTCAA
The DNA here is from genome assembly GCF_003364125.1 of Helicobacter sp. MIT 14-3879. Classification (NCBI taxonomy): domain Bacteria; kingdom Pseudomonadati; phylum Campylobacterota; class Epsilonproteobacteria; order Campylobacterales; family Helicobacteraceae; genus Helicobacter; species Helicobacter sp. MIT 14-3879. Next base: position 208,312 of record NZ_NXLP01000002.1, on the reverse strand, counting down.
AAAAATGGTGTATTTGATACAGAGCTTTATAAAGAAATTTTAAAACAAAATAGAATTAAGCCACTTGAATATGAAGAAATGGTTAGAAAGAAATTATTGGTTCAAAAAATCTCATCAGCATTTCCTGCTATCGCAACTCCGCTAGAAAAAGATGTAATGAGCCTTCCGATAAACTTACAAGATAAATTATCAATACAAATAATTTATTCTAAAGATATAAAAGTAAATATAACAGATAGTGAGCTAAAAGAATTCTATGAAAAAAATAAAGAATCCTATAAAGAAGATAAAAGCTTTGAAGTAGAAATGATAAAATATAATATAGATGATATTAACGCAAATGAAGATGATATAAAAGCATATTATGAGCAAAATCAACAAAATTATACAAATAATGGTGTTAGAAAAAGTTTTGATGAAATAAAAGAGCAAATTAAAGATGATTATAAAAATTGGAGAGCAAAAAGAAATGCTTTAGAAACTAGTGTGAAGCTAAGAGACTCTAAGATAGAAGGTAAAAAAACAATAATATCTCAAAAAGATAATAAAGAGCTTATCAATGCCATACAAAATATAGGCAATAAAATAGAGCCTATATTACTTGATAAAACTTATTGGATAGTAAAAGTCATAAAAGAAAATCCTCAAGAGATAAAGGAGTTTTCTAGTGTAAAAGAGCAAGTCAAAAATGACTATTACCCAAAAGCACAAAGAGAGGCTATGATAAAAGAAGCAAAATCTAGATTAAATGTTTTTAAAGGTAATAATATAGGTTTTTATGGTATAAACAGCCAAAAGACAATCCCAAATTTAAATCAACTTGAAAGCCAACAAGTAATAGCAGAAATCTTTAATAAAAATGATAAAAATGGCTATGTAATACTTGGAAATAAAGTAATTTTATATAATATTTTGGAACAAAAAGTGCTGAAAAATGATTATAATGCAAGAATATTAGATAATTTTAAAACAATGATTTTAGAACAAAGTATGTTTGAGTTCTTATCCCAAAAATACAAAATAATAAATAACCTCAAAAAGGATTCATAAAGTGGAGCAATTAATTCTTGCCATTGATATAGGTTCTTCAAAAATATGTTCTCTAATTGCAGATCTAAAAAATGGAACTCCGCACATAATAGGTGTTGGAGTTCAGCAATCAAGAGGTGTTAGAAAGGGTACAATAACAAATATAGAACAAGCTAGTAGTGCTATAAGGGAATCTGTTAATGAAGCTAAAAGAATGGCAGGGACAAACATATCACAAGCATATATTTCATTATCTGGAGCTTGCACTAAAAGCACTAATATGGGCGGGATAATTAATAACCCAAATAATGATATAGGAATTCAAGAAATAAATAGAGTAATGCAGACTGCCCTATACAATGCAAAATCAATGATACCTAGCAATTATGAAGTAATTCATGTATTGCCATATTTTTTTAAACTTGATGATAGAGAATATGTAGATGACCCATTTGGTATGAGCGGTGCTAGGCTGGAAGTATCTACGCATATAGTATATGTTCAAAAATCAGCACTAGATAATCTAAAAAAAGTAGTTAAAAATGCTGGAATAGAGGTAATAGGAATAGTTTTAAATGCCTATGCTTCATCAATTGCTGTACTTAATAACGATGAAAAAGAAATGGGGGTAGGTTGCATTGATATGGGTGCAAGTAGCTGTGATATTATGATACACCATGGAAATTCTATGCAATATGATGATTTTCTAGGAGTTGGATCTGGACATATAACAAACGATATTGTATTAGGGTTAAATACGCCAATACCTGCAGCTGATATGATAAAAATTAAATATGCAACATTAAATGAATTAACACCTGAAGACTTGGATTCTACACTAGAAATTCCAACAAATACTGACGATAGCAGAAGAGTTTCACTTGAAATACTGCATAGCATAGTATTCTCTAGAGTGTTAGAAACATTACAAATAATTGAACAATCCATAGAAAGAAGTGGTCTTAGGAATAATATGGGTGCTGGTATAGTCATAACCGGTGGTATGGCATACATGAATGGTCTAAAAGAATTAGCTAAAGGTGTATTTATGAATCTACCAATAAGAATAGCTGAGCCAAAAGAAGTTAATGAATCTTTTAAATTACTAAAATCAAGAGATACACCCTATGCTTCCTATTCTACTGCTGTTGGTTTGATACTATATGCTTCTGGGAAATTTACAAATTATGAATTAGATTCTAATAAGAAATTAAAACATACTCAAAATGCCCGCTCTTCTCAAAAATCAAACTTATCAGATTTAGAAGTTAAGGAAAACGATTTAACAGATCTTGAAGTAATAAAAAATAAGGAAGATGATATTAGAATAAAAAAGATAAAAGAAAAGAGAAATGGCGTTACGGAAAAAGTTGTGGATTTCTTTAAAAAAATGTTTTAATTATAGGCAAATGAAGGAGGTTAAATGGAAATAAATATAGAAGAATTACAACCAATAAATGAAATTAAAATTAGCGTAGTTGGTGTAGGTGGAGGAGGGAGCAATACAATAAATCATCTAATAACTCACGGAGTTCATGATAGTATCAAGCTAATAGCACTAAACACTGATGCACAGCATTTAAAAACAGTGTTGGCACACAATAAAATTCAAGTTGGTGAAAAAACTACAAGAGGCTTGGGAGCGGGTATGAAACCTGACCTAGGTAAAAAAAGTGCTGAAGAAAGCTATGATAAAATCAAAGATGAATTAATAGACTCTAAGATTGTTTTCATTGCTACAGGACTTGGAGGTGGGACAGGAACGGGTGCATCTCCGATAGTTGCAAAAGCTGCAAAAGAAATTGGGGCTTTGGTTATAGCAGTTGTAACAAAACCATTTGCATACGAAGGTAGTAATAGAGAAAAACTAGCAGAAGAGGGTTTAAAAGAGCTTAAAAAAGAGGTTGATACTATAATAGTAATACCAAATGAAAAACTACTATCAATCATTGATAAAAGTTTAGGAATGAAAGATAGCCTAAAAATTGTTGATAATGTGCTAGCACAGGCTGTAATAGGTATTTCATCTTTCATTCTAAGTGATAGTAATGGTGGTATGAATATAGACTATGCTGATTTAAATGCAGTTATGGCATTTAAAGGACTAGGCTTAATTGGTATAGGAGATAAAGAGGGAGAAGATTCTGCGATAGAAGCAGTTAAAGAAGCTATAGAATCCCCTCTTTTTGATAATGTTAGTATAAAAGGTGCAAAAGGAGCATTAGTTCATTTTGAAATAAATGAAAATTATCCTATGTTTAGGATAGCTGATGCAGCAGATATGGTAAGTCAACATTTAGATAAAGGTTCTAACCTAAAACAAGGGTGGTCATTTAACAATAATTTAAATCCAACTCAAATAAGGGTTACATTGGTTATTACAGGTTTTGAAAAAGAAGTTTTACAAAATGATTTTACGCCAGAGATAGAAGAAAATATAACACAAAATACAGATATAAAATCGCTTGAACAAAAAATTAAACTAAAAAAAGTAGTGGGTGGTAATAGAGATTATTCTAACATAGACTTAGATTACCCTTCATTTCTAAGACAACAACAAGATTAAATTTGTGAAGATTCTACTGCTTGTTATTATTATAATAGCAGGGGGATTTTTCTTCTTTAATCAAAAAACTTCTAAAAAATCTATTTGTCCCTTAAATAATACAAACATAATTACCATAGGAGATAGTTTAGCAAATGGCTTTGGTATCAATAATGAAGATAGTTTTGCTATCCAAATTCCAAAGAAATTAAATAAAAATGCCACAAAGAGGGGTATTGATGGAGAAACTACAAGTGGGTTATTACAAAGAATAGACAGCGAGTTAAATAAAAATAATATAGCAGCAATTATTATATCAATAGGTGGAAATGATATTTTAAGAAATATTAACAAAGAAAAGACAAAACAAAATTTAGACCTAATAGTAAAAAAAGCTAAAGAAAAAACAAGCTGTGTAGTTCTACTTGGCGTTCCTGATGGAGTATTAGGAAGCATAGTTGGTAATGTATCGCCAATTTATAATGAAATTGCTAATAAATATAATGTATTGTTAGAATCTAGTTCTATGCCAAAGATTCTAAAAAGTAGCAGTCTAAAGGTGGATCAAATACACCCAAATAAAGAGGGGCATTCTATGATAGCTGATAACATTGTAGGTTTGATAAAAAGAAATAAATAAAATTATTTTATAAAATGTGATACAAATTTTGACATATTATCCATTATTCCACCACCTTTACGGAAGCCAAGCCCACAACTCTCATAAGCAAAAAATACATTTGGTTGATAATAAAATCCATTATAAAAATTTAGTTCATAAAATTCTTGATAAATTTTTTTATAATTGCCATACTCACCATCTTTTTGTTCTAAAATTTTACCACTATTATCTAGTATTTTTATATTTGCCCCCTCTCTTCCAAAAGAAACTTTTTCTATTTGTTTTTTATTATTCAGTTTGTCATAGCTAGTTTCTAGCAACAATGGATGACTTGGAAATAAATCCCATAATATTTTTAACATTCTTTTGCTTTGAAATAGCAATGTATATGCTGGATTTAAAAAAATAGTATTTTTATTTTCCATCATTTTATTTATGATTAATGCAAGTTCGGGTTCATCAATAGATATTATCTCCCAAGGAAGTAGTTTAAATAAAAATTCATATTGCTTATCATTAAAAAATACTCCATTTTCTTCATTAAAAACAATCTCATCAATATAGCAAAAATTACTATTTAATCCTGCATTCAGTGCACATTCCATTAAAAATCTAGTAGTTCTCTCCTCTTCACTATTCCCTCTAATACTAGAAAACAATACACTCCAACCCTCATATATCTCATCAAATTGTTCTATATCATTTCCTAAAGTTATCATTCTTTTAAAGTTATTACTAACTGCCTCAAATATGTTATTAAATTGAGAATCTTCATTCATTCCATTATGTTTTAATAAAGCCCATTGCACTAATGCACTCTCATAAAGTAATGTTGGAGTATCAGCATTGAATTCTAATAACTTTATAGGTTTGCCATCAATCCCACCAGCAAAATCAAATCTACCATAAATATGCCAATGCACCTCATTTTCCCAGCTTTGCTTGATTGTATCAATCAATATTGTAGGAATATCAAGCTCAAAAAATAAATTATTTTTTATTACATATTCTCCTGCCTCAATAAACATATCATATAATTCATTTCCGGCTTCATAAAATGCCTCTGCCTCATCATTAGTAATTCCTATTGCTTCATCTTGAATATATGGTGTATTATCGCTATCTGTATGCCATTCTAATCCAATTTCCTCTAACATTTCATTATTAAGTGGTTCTAGTTTAACTATATTCATATTTTCCTCCTAACAAAGTTCACTTCTATTTTTAGCATTTTGGTAATCCTCTAATGTATCTATTCCAATAGAATCTGTGCTAACTTCTAACATAAATATCTTTTTATTGTGCCACAACGCACGAAGTTGTTCTAGTTTTTCTACCTCTTCTAGTGGAGATTGTGGTAATTTACAAAATTCTCTCAAGCTTTTTGCACTAAAAGCATAAATTCCAAGATGTCCAAAATAACTTGTTTTAATATCGTCTCTATCGTATGGAATTTTTCTTCTTGAAAAATACATTGCATAAGAATGGCTATTTAAAACTACTTTTACTATATTTGAATCACTAGCCTTATTAGAATCTATTATCTTATAGCAGCTAGACATAAAGACTTCATTCTTTTTATTTTCCATAGTTTTTTTTAGATTTTCTATTATATTAGTTTCTATGAATGGCTCATCACCTTGAAGATTAATTATAACCTCATCGTCATTTAATCCTAACTTCTCTACCACTTCAGCACATCTATCAGTTCCACTAGTATGTTTAGAGCTGGTTAAAATACTATCTACACCATATTCATTGCATATTTTAACAATTTTTGCATCATCACAAGCCACAATACTTTTATCTACTTTATTTGCAATATTTGCAACACAGACAATAATAGGAATTCCATTAAGTGGTAACAAAAGTTTATTTGGTAATCTAGTTGATTTAAGCCTTGCTGGTATAATAATCATAAATCTACCTCTTTAAAAATCATTAAGGATAGATTCTAATAATTTTTAAGTTAATATTTTATTATTTAGGTTATAATCTCTATTTTATATCAAAAATTGCACCAAAAAGGATTATTTTGGATAGTTCGACGAGTCAGTTGTTAATGATAATATTAGCATTGGTTTTTGTTGCGTTAAATGGCTTTTTTGTTTTATCAGAATTTGCGATTGTTAAAGTTAGACGTTCAAAATTAGAAGAATTAGCTAAGAAAAATAAAGCAAATGCAAAACTCTCACTTAAAATCACAAAATCACTAGATACATATTTGTCAGCTACTCAATTAGGAATTACACTATCTTCACTTGCATTGGGTTGGATTGGAGAGCCAGCTATTGCAAAAGTGTTAAATAAAGTATTTGCAAGTTTCTTTGAAAATAATACAATATTGCTTCATTCAATTAGTTTTGTAATTGCATTTACATTAATAACATTTTTACACATAGTTTTTGGGGAGCTAATACCAAAATCCGTAGCCATAGCTAAAGCAGAAAAGGCAACACTTCTTGTAGCAAGACCATTGCACTTATTTAGAAATATATTTTTTCCTGTAATTAAAGTATTTGAAATGATAAGCGGATTTTTCTTAAAAAGAATAGGAATAGAACCTGCAAAAAATAATGATGCTCATTCTGATGAAGAAATAAAAATCATTATTGGAGAGAGTTTAAAAGGTGGATATTTAGATTCTATTGAGAGTGAAATATTAAAGAATGCTGTTGATTTTAGCGATACTACTGCAAAGGAAATAATGACACCAAGAAAAGATATAGTATGTCTTTTTGAAGATAACAGTTATGAAGAAAATATTGCTATTGTAAAAGAGACTAATCACACAAGATACCCATACTGCAAAGATGGCAAAGATAATATAATAGGAATGATACATATAAGAGACCTATTGCAAGCAATTATTAACAACAATAAAAAAGATTTATCTAAGCTTGTGAGAGAGCTAATAATAGTCCCTGAAAATAACTCTATATCTAGTGTATTAATGAAAATGAATAAAAAACAAATTCATACTGCATTAGTTGTTGATGAATATGGTGGAACAGCTGGACTTTTAACAATGGAGGATATTATAGAAGAGATTATGGGTGATATATCAGATGAGCACGACAAGAAAAGTGATGAAATAAAACAAATCAGCCAAAATGTATATGAAGTTGATGGAATGCTTGATATTGATAGCTTAAGTGAAAATATAAGCTTTAAAAAAGAAGAAGATGTTGAGCAAGTAACTATAGGTGGATATGTATTTAATCTCTTAGGCAAAGAACCAATTGTTGGAGATAGCGTGATTGATAGTGATTTTATGTATGAAGTTTTAGAAGTTGATGGAATGAGAATTAAAAAGCTAAAAATAACAAAATTAGAAGAGACAAATCAAGAGGAAGATAACTAGAATGCTTATAAAGTAAATAGAATTTTTGATAATAATATGAAATTTATATTTTAATTCTATAAAAGCCTTAAACAATAGGTTTATTTGATTGTGTTAGCATAAAATGTTTGAGAGATTTTTTAAAAAATCTCTTTTATATTATTAATAAAAGTATATATCCACTCTACGTTCTTTTTCTCTTTTTGTTGATATTGTTTGTCCATCATTTGAAGTAATTATTTCTATATTTGGGTTTTGTTTTTTTACAACCTCAACTACACGATTAATTCTTTTTTCAATTAAAGATTTATTATATGTTGCATTACCTAAATCACAAGCGTGTCCTGTAAGAATAATTAGCTTAGCAGAATTAATTTTATCTTTTATTGTGTTTATTAAATCGCTACTTTCTTTTTGTGTCATAAACGAACTATTTTTATTAAAAAATATACTATCTTTTAAAATAAAGCTATCATCAATAATTCCATTATTTAAAAACTCTGATTTGATTGTCTCTATAATATCTACTACAGGTTCTACCACTTTAAGTTCTGGCGTAGCTATGGCTTCTACTTTCTGTATGGTAGTTTCTGGCTCAATTATAATTTCTTTTTGTATTGTAATTAATTCTGGAGACTTAACCTCTACAACCCTACAAGATGAGCATAAGACCAGTGAAATAATAAATAATACAACTATAACTATTATAAATAATATTATTGGCTTTGTTAAACATTTTGGATAAAAGCCTCTGCTTTCCCCTCTATTCCAACTATTAGCATTGCTGCCCATTTATATACTCCTTCACTATAAAATAGTCTAAAATTATATCATTTATATCTATTTTTTAGGTCAATATAAAGTTTGGCTTCTCTTTTGATGTTTTCTATTTCAACTTCTCTTAAAGGTCTAACTACTTTAGCTGGATTGCCAGATATTAATGACATAGGTGAATATTTTTTCCCTTTTGGAAGGACACTAAAAGCAGTAATAAAACAATCATCACCTACTATAACATTATCCATTACAATTGAACCCATACCAACTAAACATCTATTGCCGATATTACAAGCATGCAAAGTAACTCTATGCCCTATGGTAGTATCATCTCCAACCCTTACTCCAATACCATTTGGAAACTGTAAATCTTTTTGATATGTATGTATTATTACAAGGTCTTGAATATTAGTTCGTTTGCCAATTTTAATACTACTTAAATCACCTCTTAAAACACTGCCAAACCAAATACTAGAATCCTCATCAATTTCGACATCACCAATAATACTTGTATTATCAAATATCCTAACACTATTATGAATCTTTGGTAATTTCCCTTCAAAATCTATAATTGCCATTTTTTAATCTCCTTATATTGTTAAATTGCATTTATTCTATATTAAATTATCTTTAAAGTAGCAATATTTTTTAGATAAAATAAACCTTTTTAAACCAAAGTTATATACAAAAAGGTAGAAAATGATAAATCTCAAATCCTATCTTAAAAATCTATGTGAATATGACAATTTAGCAAAATCAATATTTCTTATTATGCTAAATTTAGTATTTTGGATTATTGTATTTATAGTGATTTATATAAGCTATTTTGCCGCTGCAAATATTTTTCACTATGACGAGATTCACGACCATCATTTAGCTTTTTTTTTATATCTTAGTGGAATGGCGGCAAATGGAATACTGCCAGGAATTGACTTTTATTCTCCACATTCTGTTTTCATACCTTTAATTACGGGAATCTTCTTAAAAATATTTGGTATTAATCAAATCAATCTATCCATATCTATCGGTATATGTGTATTTATAACTTATATTTTTGTATATAAAACAGCAAGATTTGTTATGCCAAATGTATTTGCAAAATTTGCTATTGCAATATTACTACTTACCCAACAAGGGAGAGATTTACCTTGGTTTAATGATGTTATTATGCTTTTTGTAGCAATGGGAATATATTTCTTAGCATCTTATATCAATGATAAAAAAAGGTATAAACTAATTGTATTAGGAGTTATTTGCTTTATATTACCTTATCTAAGACAGCAAGGGCTAATTATGGTATTTTGCTTCTTTATCTTACCTATGGTTTTATATTATATTAAAGCAATACCAGAATCTGCTTACAAATCAATGATAAAAAATATTGTATTATCTTTCATTAGTGCAAATATATTATTTATATTATTTATATTATTTAGAAATGGATTTGAGGGATTGGAGATTTTAAATTCATCACTAACACATTTAGTAGGCATGGCTCAACCATCTTTTCAATATAATGCAGATCTTAAAAAAGTGCTATTTTCCATATTAAACTATACAGAAAATGGTTCTGATTGGCATAATGGGTCTTTTATGAGATTTCTATCATATTGGTTTATTGTGATTTTACCCTGCTTTTATTACATATATCGTCCATTCAGATTATATTTTACAAAAGAAGTAATTTTAAATTCAGATTCTATTAAAATGATTGCAGCAACTCTCACACTCTCTACAATAATCTTTAATTATCCAATTAATGAAGAAGCAAGAATTAGAGTGCAATTTGGTATAGGAATTTGGCTATTTGTTGATGCCTTAATGATTCTTTTTTATGATAAGAGAATAAAAACATTCTCAATTATTACAATAGCCATAGTGTGTCTATCAATAAATTATTTAAAATTAGTGCAGTTTTTAGATAAACTCGCTATTAATTATTTTAATGTTTTAATAAGCACAAGAATAAATCATATAAGAATGGATAAAGATACTCCTTATGCAAACTCAATATTAAAAGAAGATAGGGCACATTACCTAATAAGTTTAGTAGATTCTCTAAAAGAATATGAAGAAAAACATCCAAATAAAAAGATAATCTTTGATGGAGAATTAGAATCTATAAATCAATTTTTAGCTTTGCTTTTTACAAAAGACAATGTTGTATTAGCACATAAATTCCCATACTACTATGAATTCTATGATAGAAAGAGTTTTATGCCTGATATAAAGGAAAAATTTATAAAATTTGTAAATGAGAATAAACCTATAATTATAGGTTGTGATGATACTCCAAAAGTAGAAGATTATGTAGTTTTGAAGGAATTAAATAAGAAATGCCGTATCTTAGTTCCAAATGAAAGTTAAAAAGGAATAATATGCTTAGTTTTTGTGATATTTTATTAAAGTTACAGAATTTTTGGAAAAATGAGGGTTGTCTGCTGTTACAACCATATGATATTCCTGCAGGAGCAGGGACGTTTCACCCTGCAACATTGCTAAGAAGTTTAGATTCTAAGGCTTGGAATGTAGCTTATGTAGCACCCTCTCGTCGCCCAACAGATGGTAGATACGCACAGAATCCAAATAGACTTGGAAGCTACTATCAATTTCAAGTAATAATAAAGCCCAGTCCAGATAATATTCAAGAAACATATCTAAATAGTTTAGAAGTTTTAGGTATTGATACAAAAATTCACGATATTAGATTTATTGAAGATAATTGGGAAAGCCCTACACTTGGTGCTTGGGGGCTTGGCTGGGAAGTATGGCTTGATGGTATGGAGATAACGCAATTTACATATTTTCAACAAGTAGGAGGAATCTCTTGCTACCCCACACCCATTGAAATTACATATGGGGTAGAAAGACTTGCTATGTATATACAAAATAAAGAATCTATTTTTGATATAGAATTTAGCAATACAAATAATAATATAGTAACTTATGCAGATGTGCATAAAGAAAGTGAATGGGAGTTCTCAAAATATCATTTTGAAATAGCAGATACAAAAATGTTAAATTCAATGTTTAATGAATATAAGAATGAAGCAAAAAGAATATTAGAACATAAACTTCCTCTTCCTGCATATGATTACACTATGCTTTGCTCACATTTATTTAATATACTAGATGCAAGGAAAGCAATTTCAGTTACACAAAGGCAAAATTATATTTTACAAATTAGGGAGTTAGCAAAACTGTGTGCCACTATGTATAAAGAACAAGAAAGTGATAGAGAAAAGAGATTATTAAAATCTTAAAGAATTTAAAAAAGATATTTTGGCTATGTCTCATATTAATACTCTCATAAATTCCAATATGACAAAAATGTGTATATATTTTATAAGATACTAAATATGAAAAATCTAAAGTATAAGAATATAAAATTCACAAACTATAAATATGGAGAAATCTTTGAAAATACAAGAAATTTATAATTATTTAAATGAAATATCACCATTCAACACTCAAGAATCATGGGATAATAGTGGAATTCTCATAGGAGATAGCAATAATGAAGTAAAAGATATTTTCGTGTGCTTAGAGGTTACAAAAGATATAATCAATAGTGCAACTAAAGATTCTTTGATAATATCTCATCACCCACTTATATTTAAGCCTCTTAATAGGATTATCTTCAATGAATATCCTAGTAATTTAATAATAATGCTAATTCAAAAAAATATTTCATTAATTGCTATGCACACAAATTTTGATTTAAGCCACTTAAATGAGAGCTTTGCAAGAGATATTTTAGGTTTTGAGAATATAAATAAACAAAATCTAATTTGCAGTATAAATTTTGAAGATAAATTTAATTCTTTAATTACTATGCTTAATTCAAAACTAAAGGGAAGTGTTTTAAAAATAACACGAAGCAAAGATTATATAAAAAATATTGCAATTATTTGTGGAGCAGGACTTAATGCAATAGAAAAAATAAAAGATTTTGATTGTATTATTACAGGTGATGTGAAGTATCACGATGCAATGAAATTAAAAAGTTTAGGCATTAGCGTTATTGATGTGGGGCATTATGATTCTGAACGACATTTTGCAGAATTAATATATAAAAATTTGAAAAACATTAACTATAACGCTATAATATTAGATTCACAAAATCCATTTTATTTCATTAAAGGCTAAGATTATGAATAAAGACTTACAAAACCTAATACAAATATCAAAAATCGACAAGGAAGCTTCAGCAAAAGAGCCAGAAATATCTGCGATAGAAGAAGAGTTAAATTTAAAAGTAAAAGAGCTAAATAGTCTAGAATCTTTAATAGAAAATATTAAAAATGATATTAAAAAAGCAAAAGTTGATATTTCTAATAACGAACTTTTAATACAAGAAAATAGTGAAAAAATATCTCAAATTGATAAAAAAATAACAATGGCAAAAAGTGAAAGAGAGCTAAGAGCCCTTGATGCGGAAAATGGACTAGCAAAGGAAAAAATAACATTTGCAAATGAGACTATAGCAAATATAGAAAAAGAGATTGAAAATCTAAAAGAAAAAGAAAAGATCAATATAAAAAAAATTGAAGAATTAAAAAATGAGATTGAAAAAACAAAAGTTAGTGTTGAAAAGAAAACTTCAGTAATTAGAGATGAGCTTAATAATATATTTGATAATAAAAATAAAATAGCAAAAACTATTGATAATAAAATAATAATTTTCTACGAGAAAATACGCAAATGGGCTAAAGATACTAGTGTAGTGCCTGTTAAAAAGCAAGCTTGTAGTGGCTGTAATATAAAAATAAATGATAGAGTATTTTCAGAATTAAGCAAGTCAGATTCCATAGTTACTTGCCCACACTGCGGTAGAATCCTATTTATAGAGCAATAAAACTCTATAATGTTTGGTATTTTTTATTGGATTTGCATATTTTTAGGATATATCCTAATCTTGCCAATTCTAATTATCCTAACTATCTTAAAGCCAAAATATAGACAATCAATCCCAGCAAGATTTTTTTTATATAAAAACATAAAATTTAATGGTGAAGTTTGGATTCACGCTTGCTCTTTGGGTGAAATAAATTCACTACAATCTTTTATTGATAAAATAGATTCTAAAATTATTATCTCAACAATAACAAATACCGGCTATGAAAGGGCAAAATATCTTTTTGGTGATAAAAATAATATCCAAATTTGCTATCTTCCTTTTGAGATTTTTATCCCATTTATATTGCCAAAAACCATAAAAAAGCTAATAGTTTTAGAAGCAGAACTTTGGTATATGCTATTTCATTGCTCTAAAAAAAGAGCTGCTAAAACAATTTTATTAAATGCTAGAATCTCTTCTAAATCATTTCCAAAATATAAAAAAAGTATGTGGTTTTATAAAAAGATTTTTAAAAATATTGAAAAAATTCTATGCCAGCAAGAAACAGATAAAGAAAAGCTAGAAATTCTTGGGGCAAAAAATATAGAGGTTATAGGAAACATAAAAGCACTAATTAAGCCAATTATAACTAAAAAAATAGACAAGTTTGACTGCATAGTTGCAGCAAGCACACATCAAGGCGAAGAAGAACTTATAATTAATAGCTTTTTAAATGCAAAAAAAGACAAAAATTACACTCTCTTAGTTGCCCCTCGCCATCCAGAGAGGTTTGAAAGAGTATGGGAGATGATTAAAACATATCCCATAAAATCTGCTAGATATAGTCAAAATGGATTAGATTCTAGCTATGAAGTAATTTTAATTGATAAATTAGGAGAGTTAATTAATATTTATAGTATTGCAGATTGTGTAATTTTGGGAGGAAGCTTTGTTAAATTAGGTGGGCATAATCCATTTGAATGTGCGTTTTTTAATACAAAACTAATTAGTGGGATACATATTTTTAATCAATACGCTCTATTTGATTTAATAGAAGGTTATAAAATCACTCAAAGCAAAGAATTGCAAAACATATTATCAAGTATGGATAAACTCTCAAATACTAAAATAATAAAACATAAACTAGACTTAATGCTAGATAGCTTAAGGAAAATCTATGAATGATAAAGCATATAAGATTCTATCTATAAAGTCAAATATCTCAAATAGAGAAGCAAAAAATTTACTTGATGCTGGGCTTGTATATAGCAATGGCAAAAAGATACGTGCAAGCGATATAATCTCTAATAAAATTCCTTTAAAAATACTAGAAATAGAAGATATTGAGGTATTATTTAAGGATTCCAATATACTTGCATTAAATAAACCAAATATTGTAGATTCTTCAATTTTAGAGCAAAAATTTAGTGATTATTCCCTACTTCATCGCCTTGATAAACCAACAAGTGGTGTTATATTATTAGCTAAAAAGAACTCTAATTTTTACAATAAAGCAGTAGATGAATTTAAAAATAAAGCTGTATATAAAGAATACTTGGCTTTAGTTTCTGGAATAGTGGCTGAAGAAATAACTATTGATAAACCTATTTCTACATTTAAAAATCACTATGCAAAAAGTAAAATTGATTTTAAAAATGGTAAAAGTGCTATAACTAAAATAACTCCATTAAAGTTATATGGAAAAAAAACTCTTCTTAAAGTAGTAATCACCACAGGAAGAACACATCAAATAAGAATACATCTTAGCTCAATAAATCATCCAATATTAGGAGATAGTGTATATGGCGGAATATCATATAAAAGATTAATGTTACATTCTTATAAAATCAATATTTTTAATTACAAATTCTGTGCATCTAGGGGGAACTTTTGGAAATATCTACTAGATTAAATCATAATATAAAAGAAATAAAACTAAATGGTAAGCTTGAGAGTTATAATGAATATATTGAGTTTAAAAATACTCTAAAAAAAGAATTACAGGATAATAAACTAAATCTATATTTTATTAATGCAAATTCAATTGACACATCAATTTTGGGGTATATTTTAAAACTCTATGAAATTGATAAAATTGAAATTAATCTAGTAGTTAGTAGCTCAAAGCTATATAATTTCTTAAGGAATATAGAGTTTAATAAATTTTTTGATATAAAAATTAAAGAAACTTAAAGCAAAAATAATTTAATCAAAGATTGTATAATTATTTGAAAAATTAAGTAGTGAATATGAATAAATGGAATCTGATTTATGAAAACTTTGATAGAGTAGCTTTTAATATACTTGGATTTAATGTATATTGGTATGGTTTAGCTTATGCTTCTGGATTAATAATCGCACTTATTGCAATAAAGTATTTTATCATTAAAGATAAATATCCAATAACAAACAAAGAACTAGAATCTTTTTTTATATATGCTGAAATTAGCATTATTTTAGGAGCTAGAATTGGCTATATACTTATATATGATACAAATACTATGTATTTTCTTACACATCCTTGGGAGATATTTAATCCATTTGTAAATGGTAAATTTATAGGAATTAGTGGTATGAGTTATCACGGAGCTGTAATTGGATTTATTATAGGGAGTTATCTTTGTGCAAAAAGAAATAAAAAATCTATTCTTTTACTTATGGATTCTGCAGCAATTGCAATGCCTTTAGGGTATATACTAGGAAGAATTGGTAACTTTTTAAATAAAGAATTAGTAGGTAGAGAAACTACACTTCCTATTGGAATCTTAGTAAATGATAAATTAGTCCATCCAAGTCAGCTATATGAAGCATTTTTAGAGGGATTTTGTGTATTTATAATATTATTTTTTATTAGAAAAAAAGTAAAATTTCAAGGAGAAATAATAGGCTATTACATGCTATTATATTCCATTGCTAGATTTATAGTTGAATTTTTTAGAGAAGCAGATTCTCAAATGGGATATTTTTATGGTATCTCAACAGGACAAATTTTATCTATAATAACATTAATAGCTTCAATAATATTCTTAATCTTTATACACAAATTATCAATTAAAAAAGCACAAATTTAATAATTAAAGGATAAAAAATGATAATATTAAGTGCAATATTTATATTTTTCTACACAATTCCAATATGTATTATTGCTATGCTTCAAATAGGACACATTAAAACAAATAACAAAGCTGTAATACTAAATGAAAAAGATTTTATCACAGCTAGAAACTATGCCTTGATAAATCAATACTTTAGTATTGTAGAGGCAATTTTTAGCGGTGTTTTATTTATTTTTTGGATTAATCTTGGATTAATATTACTAAATAAAATAGTAGTATTTAATAACATCTTTACAGCTCAAATAGTGATTGTAGTTACATTTTTAGCAATTAATACAATCTTAAATCTACCATTGGAATCCTACAAAACACTAATTATTGATAAAAGCTTTGGATTTAGCAAAATAAACATAAAGCTATATATAATAGACTTTATTAAATCATTTGCAATGCTAATTATTTTTGGAGGGTTAATTTGTGCTGGATTAATATACTTAATAGATAATATTTTAAATTGGTGGATTTATGGTTTTATACTTATGTTATTTATTGTTTTACTTGCAAATCTAATTTATCCTACAATAATTGCACCACTTTTTAATAAATTTACCCCACTAAATGACGAAGAGCTAAAAAATAGTATAGCTAATTTAATGAATAAAGTTGGTTTTAAAGCAAATGGTATTTTTATAATGGATGCAAGCAAGAGAGATGGTAGGTTAAATGCCTATTTTGGAGGGCTTGGCAAAAGTAAAAGGGTAGTTTTATTTGATACATTACTAAGCAAAGTTAGCCACAATGAACTTTTAGCAATATTAGGACATGAATTAGCACATTTCAAACATAAAGATTTAATAAAAAATATTTTTATTATAGGATTTGTGCTTTTTGTATTATTTTTTATTGCAGGAAACTTACCAAAAGCATTATTTGAAAATATCCCAAACAATGCTTCTATGAAAATTTGTATATTAATTTTAATATCCTCTCTAATTTCATTTTACTTTATGCCATTAATTAATTATTTCTCTCGTAAGGCAGAATACAAAGCTGATGAATTCGGCTCAAACCTAACCAATAAGACTGACCTAGGGAATGCCTTAGTAAAGCTTATCAATGAAAATAAAGCATTTCCATATTCACATAAAGTTTTTACATTCTTTTATATGTCTCACCCTCCGCTTTTAGATAGGCTAAAAGCATTAAATTTTAATTATAAATGACTATTAAAGAAGTTCTAGCTTTAGCTAAAAAGAATCATAAAAGAAATAGAAGTGCGTTAGAATGTGAAATATTGCTATCAAATCTATTAAACAAAGATAGAATATTTTTGCATTTATATGATGATTTTGTAATAGACAAAGATATTTTAGATAGCTTATTAAAACAAATAAATTTATTGAATAATGGCTACCCAATAGAATATATAACAAATAAGGTTAGCTTTTATTCACAAGAGTTTTTTATAAATGAAAACGCCCTAATTCCTCGTCCTGAAACAGAAATATTAATAGAAAAATCCATAAATTTAATAGATAAATATAATATTAAAAATATATATGAAATAGGGGTTGGAAGTGGGGTTATTAGCATAATATTATGTCTTTTAAAAAAAGATATAAAAATTACTTCAAGTGATATTTCACAAAAAGCCCTAGAAATTGCAAAGCAAAACATAGTTTTAAAATCAGAGTTAGATTCTACTTTGCAAAATCGAATAAGGTTAGTCCATACAAATTTACTTGATGGAGAAAAGATAAAAGAAAATTCCTTAATAATCTCCAATCCACCCTATATAAGAAATAATTACAAAATTCCTAAGAATCTAACTTTTGAGCCACAAGTTGCACTTTTTGGCGGGGAAAATGGAGATGAGATAATAAGAAAAATTATAGAATTAGATTCTAGTTATTTGTGCTGTGAAATTGGATATAACCAAAAAAATATAGAGCAATATTTAACTAAATATAAATTTATAGAGTTTTATAAAGACTATTCAAATTTTTATCGTGGTTTTATTGCAAGTAAAAGGTAAATGGTTTTTAATTATAATATAATAAATTATTCTAGTTAGCAGTTTATAGCGTTTATTTTGATATAATTTCAAAGAGATTTTATAGAATCAGGGCATAACATTAAAACAAATCTAATTACAAGCTTTTAAAAATTAGAAATAATTTTATACAAAGTAAAAATTGCTAAAATTATCTTTAAAACCTTGATATTTATAAAAAGGAGTTTTACTATGAAAATTGTTGTTATCCAAGGACCAAATCTAAATATGTTAGGGCATAGAGACCCTAGAATCTATGGTAATATGAAACTAGAACAAATACATAAAAATTTAGAAACCCTAGCAAAACAAAATAATTTTGAGATTGAATTTTTCCAAAGTAATTTTGAAGGAGAAATAGTAGATAGAATCCAAGAATGCGTAGGCACAGCAGATGGAATCCTAATCAATCCAGCAGCATATTCACACACATCAATAGCAATAGCAGATGCAATATCTTTAGTTGGCATTCCCGTAGTTGAAGTTCATTTAAGTAATATTTTTGCTAGAGATGACTTTAGAAAAAAATCTATAACAGGTGCTCTATGTGCAGGAGTGATAGCAGGATTTGGACCTTTTGGTTATCATATAGGGCTATTATCTATAATGCAAATAATTACTGAAATAAATCTAGCAAAGAAAAATGAGCAAAAATGAAAGTAAAAACATTTTTTACAAGTAATGAAAATGCTATGTATTATGAATGTGGCTTTTCTTGTGATAATGCAATATTATTTAAAAATAATTTAGAACTATATTTTATAACTGATAGTCGATATACATTAGAAGCAAAGGAAGCTACAAAACATATAAAAAATATTGAAATAATTGAATCTAATGATTTAATAAAAGATTTTATAAAAATTGCAAAAAATATCAAAAATATCACTTTTGACCCCACCTCTTTAAGCGTAGAATCTTTTAATCAAATAAGCCAAAAATTATCTATAACTCCTTATCCAAACTTTCATCAAAAAATTAGAGCTATAAAACAAGATTTTGAAATAGAGTTAATAAAAAAATCTCAAAAACTAAACAAAAAGGCTTTTAAGAAATTTGCTAAATTCTTAAGAAAAGAATGCTTAAATAAAGATATTAATGAGATTTTTTTAAATTTTAATGCTAAAAAAATTTTAGAAAATAAAGGTAAAAACAATCTTAGTTTTAATCCTATCACTGCTTTAAATGCAAATGCGGCTAAACCGCACGCCTTACCTTTAAAAGATAAGCTAAAAAGAGGTGATTTATTACTATTTGATGCTGGAATTAAATATAAAAGATATTGTTCTGATATGACTAGAACAAGCCTTGTAGATGAAAATATCACTTTTGATAAATTTGCAAAATTTAGCAATAAAATCCAAAAAATATATGATATAGTGATAAAAGCGCAAGAAACCGCCATCAAAAATACAAGAAGTGGGATGAAGGCAAAAGAAGTTGATGCTCTATCAAGAAGTATTATTGAAAAAGCTGGGTATGGAAAGTTTTTTACACACTCAACAGGACATGGAGTAGGGCTTGATATACACGAATTACCCAGAATTTCTACAACTAGTGATATGCTTATACAAGATGGTATGGTATTTTCAATAGAACCGGGAATCTACCTACCAAATGAATTTGGTGTTAGAATTGAAGACTTGGTAGTTATAAAAGATGGTAAAGCGGAGATTTTATAAGTGCTAAATTCTACAAAAGGATTATGGTGAGAGAAATAGTCTGCAATAAATTTTTTCCAATGAAAAAAACATTAAAACATAAGAATCTAGTAATAATTTCCATAGGAGCGAATCTAAAAAATCCTATTAATACATTTATAAGGCTATTTAGAAAACTTTATAAAAATAATAATATTAATATAATATCAACCTCTCCAATATATAAAAATCCTCCATTTGGATATAAAAAACAAAATGATTTTTATAATGCTACAATGCTTATTAGCACTAAATTATATCTTTTAGAATTTTATAGATTAATTTTTTATTTAGAGAGAATCTTTGGCAGAAATAGAATTAGGGCATTCAAAAATGCCCCAAGAATCTTAGATATTGATATTTTATTTTTCAATGATAGCTTTATTAGAAGCAAAAAGCTAAATATACCTCATTTGCATTGGCAAGAAAGAGAAAGCATTTTAATCCCATTAATATATCAAGTTAACTATAAAGGTTTTTAAGATATGCAATTATATACATATACAGCACCAACTTATAAAGAAGCAATGGAATTAGCAAAACAAAAACATGGTGAAGATGCGCTTGTTGTTAGTTCAAAAGAAGTAAAGAAAAAAACTCTACTAGAAAATGGTATATATGAATTAGTAATTGCAGCTCCAAAAGAAGATGAAAATAAACAAGAAACACAAAAAGAAGAAAATGATTTACCAAGCAATAGCGTAGCAAGAAGATTAGAAGAAATAGCACAAAGAGAGATAGAAAAGAAAAGAGAGAATAAAAGAAAATTAAACAATGATATTAATGTAGAATTATCTAATGCTGTAAAAGAAATTACAAAAATTGCGCAACTACCCACAAAAGCTAGACTAGAGCCAAGAGAAATTAATAAAGAAAACAACGAAGAAACTAAATATAATCCCGTGCATCAAACAAGAGAAATGTTAGCAAAAGTAAATGCTAATGAACTAAAAGAGTTAAAATATATAAAATCATCAATAGAAAAACTAGATGATAAAATGAAGCTTTTGCAAAATATGTTTTGGAATGACATAGGAGTAAGGGTGCAAAATAATGCTAACAGCATACCACACGAATTTGCAGAGATTTATAGAATATGTAAAAATAGTGGAATGAAAAATGAACATTTGGATGAAATTATGCAATTATCGCAGAATCTCATGCCTATAAATATGCGTGAAAATAGCAATACAATAAAAAGATATTTTAGGGAAGTTTTGAGAAAAATGATAGTTTGTAGAGCAGAAAATATAGATATGAAGCGAAAAAGAATAGTAATGTTAGTAGGTCCTACTGGCGTTGGTAAAACTACTACTATTGCAAAACTTGCTACTCATTATTCAATGAAACATAAATATAAAGTTGGTTTAATCACCCTTGATGGCTATCGCATAGGAGCTTATGAGCAATTAGCATTTTATGCTAAAAAGTTAAAATTATCTATCAATCAAGTAAGTGATACAGCAGAATTTAGCAGAGCATTAGAAGATTTAAAATATTGTGATTATATTTTAATTGATACTATTGGAAGTTCTCAACACGATAAGCAAAAATTAGATATTTTAAAAAGATATGCAAATTCTGATTACAATATTGATATTAATTTAATGCTTTGTGCTACAACAAAATATGAAGATTTAAGAGATATTTATAACTCCTTTGGGATTTTAAATATTGATACATTGATTTTTTCTAAGCTTGATGAAAGCAAAGGCTTTGGAAATATATTTTCACTAATTTATGATACAAAAAAACCTGTTAGTTACTTTACCATAGGACAAGAAGTCCCAGAAGACATTTTAGTAGCTAGAAATGACTATTTAGCAGATTGTATAATCAATGGATTTTCAAAGCCTAATAGAGATGAGATAATAAGATGAAAAATCAAGCTGCAGGGTTAGATAAGTTAATACAAGACGAATTAGAAAAAAATGCTAATAACTCAACTAAAATAATTGCTATTACAAGCGGCAAAGGTGGTGTTGGAAAATCAACCATAAGTGCAAATCTTGCATATTCTCTTTGGAATATGGGCTATAAAGTTGGAATCTTTGATGCAGATATTGGCTTAGCAAACCTAGATTTAATCTTTGGAGTAAATGCTAAATACAATCTATTAGATGTTTTAAAAGGAAATGCAAGCTTAGATGATATAATAATAAATATTGAAAGTGGCTTGTATCTTATACCAGGTTATACGGGAGAGGAAATTTTAAAATATGATTTAAATATTTTAGATAAAATGGATTTACAAAATGAAATTCTAGATTCTCTTGATTTATTATTAATTGATACAGGTGCGGGGATTAATCAAAATGTTCAGACATTTTTGAATGTAAGCAAATATCTAATAGTAATTACTATGCCAGACCCAGCAGCACTAACTGATGCTTATGCTTCTATAAAAGTAGCTTCCAAGCATAAAGATAAAATATATATGATAATAAACCAAACTAGAGGTGTAAAAGAATCTCAATTAATATTTGACAGAATCTCAAATGTAGCAAAACAAAATATACCAAACCTATCGCTAGAATTGCTAGGTAAAATATCATCTAGTGACTTAATCATACAATCTAATAGGCAAAGAAAATTATTTACAAAGCTATTTCCACAATCACCACCTAGTGCAAGCATTGATATAATTGCAAGAAATTTGCTCTCAAGTATGGAACAAAATATGCTTTTAGATGAAAGTAAGTTTAATAAATTCATAAGGAATATATTGTATCGCTTTTAGCTAAAGGAATACATTGAGACAGGATAATTACATAAGTTTTAGTATTGTTGTTGGGTTTTTTATAGGACTTATATCTTCTATTATAAAGTTTAATCAACCTGAATTAATAATATTATGGACTATTGTTTGGACGGTTATAGTTTATTTAATAGCTCTTTGCTCTGCCTCTTTTTATATGAAATTTATTGATTATGAGAAAAAAAAGATGAATATCAAAAAACTAGATTCTACGCTTAATTATTATTTAAAAGAGTTTGATAAAAGAGAGAAAGAAACTTTTAGCATTAGAAATTATCTAAAGCACATAAGCTCTATAAATGAAAAAGAGGAATAAATATGGATAAAAAACCTCTTGAGAAATACACTAATGAATTAAAACATTCTCAAGATTCATTAATGTTACAATATATGCCAGCATTACGTGCAATAGCTTTTAGATTGAAAGAAAGACTTCCTAGTTCCATTGATATAAATGATTTAATATCTATTGGAACCGAAGAGATGATAAAGTTAGCAAGAAGATATGATAGTTCTATAAATGATTCTTTTTGGGGGTATGCTAAAACTCGTGTTTATGGCTCAATGCTTGATTATTTAAGAGAACTTGATATTGTTTCTCGTTCAAGCAGAAAGTTAATAAAATTAATTGATAAAGAAGTTTCAAAATATTTTAATGAATATGAAGAAGAACCTAGTGATGAGTATTTGGCAAATATTTTAGGAGAAGATATTAAAAAAATAAAAGAAGCAAGAATTGCATCAGATATTTATTCTCTTATTCCGATAGATGAACAATATAATGCAATTGGTGGTGATAATATTATAGAAAAATTGCAAAAAGATGAGTTGGTAGATATTATTAAAGATGTTTTATCAACACTATCAAAAAGAGAACAAACAATCATACAACTTTATTATTTTGAAGAATTATCGCTAAATGAAATAAGCAATATATTAAATATTACAAGCTCTAGAATCTCTCAAATCCACAAGGAAGTAATCAAAAAGATTCGCTCTAGGGTAGGAAATATAAATGGCTGATATTTTAAGTCAAGAAGAAATTGATGCACTACTTGAGGTTGTAGAAGATGATGAAAGTGATAAGTCTAACCTTGAAAATAGTGATATTTTTCATAAAAAACAAGTTACATTATATGACTTCAAACGTCCAAATAGAGTAAGCAAAGAGCAACTTCGTGCTTTTCGTGGAATACACGATAAAATGGCTAGAAATCTTAGCTCGCAAATTTCTGCAATTATGAGAAGTATTGTTGAGATTCAACTTCATAGTGTAGATCAAATGACTTATGGTGAATTTTTAATGAGCTTACCTAGCCCAACTAGTTTTAATGTATTTTCTATGAAACCACTTGATGGAAGTGGAGTTTTAGAAATAAATCCTAGCATTGCCTTTCCTATGATTGATAGACTGCTTGGTGGTAATGGTGAGCCATATGAAAATACTAGAGAATTTAGCGATATTGAACTTAGCCTACTTGATACTATATTGCGTCATATTATGCAAAATCTAAAAGATGCTTGGGCTCCTATAACAGAGATTTTTCCTAGCGTTGATGCTAAAGAAAGCTCTCCTAGTGTTATTCAAATTGTCGCACAAAATGAAATAGTAATTATGGTTGTAATGGAAATAATAATAGGACATAGTAATGGAATGATGAATATATGCTATCCTGTTATATCATTAGAATCTGTACTTTCTCGCCTTGCAAGTAGAGATTTAATGTTAAGTGAAACTAGCTCTAAAAAAAGTAGAAATAAAGAACTTCAAGTTTTAATTGGAGGAGCATTAGTAAATGTCTCTGCAATGTTAGGCAGTGCTAAATTAACACTAGAAGATATTTTAGACCTTAGGGTTGGAGATATTGTTAGACTAGATAGGGTGGCTGATGATACAATAATAGTAAATATTGATGATAGAGATAAATACATTGGTGAAATTGGACTACAAAGGTATAGAAAAACAATTAAAATAAAAGATATAATTGAAACTGAAAAAGACAAAGTAAAAGAAGTTTTAGAGATGTTAGAAAACAATCGTAAGCATCGTGTAGAAAACATAAAAGAAGAGGATCAAGCTAAATGAATGATTTTATAAATCTAATTCAAAGTGAAAGTATATCCACAATAGAAGGTCTCACAGGAAGAAAGCCAAATATAATAAATGATAGCATTGTTGATAAATCTCAAATTACAATACAAACTCCTTTTATAAAAATTATTTTAGAAAATAATTCAAAATCTCAAATTATATTTATTACACCTAGCATCTTAGCTGCTACATTATCTGATTTAATGCTTGGTGGAAATGGATTTAGCACAGTAGCAAATACTGACATATCTTCTGATGATTTAGATGCTATAAAAGAAATTACATCAAATATATTTGGGGCTGTTTCTACAACACTAAAGGGACAAAAGATTCTTCCTATTATGGAATTTAAGGTAGTTAGTGCTGATATTTTAAAAGAAAGTGAAAATTTTGATGGTTTTGATAAGGGTTGCTTATTTAAATTTAACTTAGATAATTTACATTCTGAATTTGTTATACTTTTTTCACAAAATCTAATAAATGAATTCAACCCAAAACAACATTCTGATAACCAAATAAATAATCAAAAACAATCAGAATCTACAAATCTAAACCATTCTGAAATTAGAAATATTGCTATGTTGCTTGATGTAAAAATGCAAGTTAGAGTTAGAATTGGGCAGAAAAAAATGCTACTTAAAGATGTAATTTCTATGGATATAGGAAGTGTTGTAGAATTAAACCAGCTTGCAAATGACCCCCTTGAGATATTAGTAGATGATAAGGTTATTGCAAAAGGTGAGGTTGTAATAATTGATGGAAATTTTGGAGTGCAAATCACAGAGATAGGAACAAAAAGAGAAAGATTAGAGCAATTAAAAGGCTAAAATTAATTTCTAATAACTTATATTAAAAATTAGTATTTTAATGTTACAATTTCAAAAAAAAATAAATACAAGGTGAATATATGAAAAAATCATTCCTTTTTACTTCAGAATCTGTTACTGAAGGTCATCCAGATAAAATGGCTGACCAAATTAGTGATGCCGTGCTTGATTATATAATACAAAGAGATAATAACGCTAGAGTTGCGTGTGAGACATTAGTTAGCAATGGATTTTGTATAGTTGCAGGAGAATTAAAAACAAACGTATATGCACCTATGCAAGAAATAGCTAGAAAAGTAGTAAAAGATATAGGTTATACAGATGCACTATATGGTTTTGATTACCGCTCTGCCGCTGTATTAAATGGTATAGGAGAACAAAGCCCAGATATTAACCAAGGTGTTGATAGAGAAGATGGAGAAATAGGAGCAGGGGATCAGGGGCTTATGTTTGGTTATGCGTGCAAAGAGACAGAATCTCTTATGCCACTTCCAATTTGGCTATCTCATCGTTTAACTGAAGGGTTAGCATTAAAAAGAAAAGATGGAACTCTGCCTTTTTTACGTCCAGATGGTAAAGCACAAGTAACTGTTAGATATGAAGATGGTATTCCTATTAGCATTGATACAATCGTAATATCTACACAACATAGCCCAGAAACTAGTCAAATTCATTTAAGAGATGCTGTAATTGAGGAGATAGTTCAAAAAGTTTTACCTAAAAAATATTTAAATGATAATATTCGCTACTTTGTAAATCCCACAGGAAAATTCGTAATAGGAGGACCACAGGGTGATGCAGGACTTACAGGTAGAAAAATTATTGTTGATACCTATGGTGGAAGCTGTCCTCATGGAGGTGGAGCTTTTAGCGGAAAAGACCCAAGCAAGGTTGATAGAAGTGCAGCTTATGCAGCAAGGTATGTAGCTAAAAATCTTGTTGCAAGCGGAGTTTGTGATAAAGCAGTAGTGCAGGTAGCTTATGCTATCGGAGTAGTTGAGCCTATCTCAATTCTTGTTGATACACAGGGCACAGGTAAAGTTGAAGATTCTAAATTAACTGAATGTGTTAAAAAAATATTTCGCCTAACTCCAAAAGGTATTATAGAATCTTTAGACTTATTGCGTCCAATCTATCAAAAAACTGCAACTTATGGACATTTTGGGCGAGAGATACCTGAATTTAGCTGGGAAAAAACAGACAAGGTTAATGAGATAAAAGAATTTTGTAATATTAAAAACTAAATATAATTATTTCTAGCAATGATTTATTAAAATATTGTTTTGATAATAAATTAATGCTAGCTAATATAGAAACTATTACTACCAATGGCTTTATAATTTTTATTCCATATTTTAGTGCTACTTTAGAACCAATGTATGCACCTAAAAACTGCCCTACTGCCATAGCAAGTCCTATTTTATACAGAATATGACCACCAATAGCAAAAAAAATCACTGAAGCAATATTAGTAGTAAAGTTATATAATTTTGCTTGAGCTAAGGACTCTTTTATACCAAAACCACCAAATAAAATTAATGCAAACATTAAAAAAGACCCTGTTCCTGGACCAAAAAACCCATCATAAAAACCAATCACTCCAAGAATTAATGCCAAACCTAGTTTTCCTAACTTTGCAATAGAATTTTCCTCTTTTATTTTTGGTGAGAATAAAAAATAAATTGAAAATATAATTAATAAAAATGGAATAAATTTTGATAAAACATTTGCATCAAAAAATTGTATTAATATTGTTCCAATAGAAGCAAAAACTCCAACACTTATTATAAAAGGCAAATTTTCTTTAATTTTTAAATGCCCTTTTCTATAAAAGTGAATTGTTGCAGAAAAACTCCCAAAACTACTCTGAAGCTTATTTGTTCCAAGTGCATAATGAGGTGGGATTCCAGCTAGTAGTAATGCAGGAATAGTTATTATTCCTCCACCTCCAGCAATAGAATCCACAAATCCTGCAATAAAAGCAACTAAAATTAATATTAATAAAATATCAACTTCTAACATAACTTATACCTGCTTTATGCCTAAAAAAACGAAGCAACTAAAAATCCTAATGCCACAGATAATACAATAGCAATAATACCCGGTAATATAAAGCTATGATTAAATACATATTTACCAATTCTAGTTGAACCTGTATCATCCATTTGAACAGCACCTAAAAGTGTAGGATATGTAGGAAGCACAAATAGTGCAGATACAGCAGCAAAGCTAGCTACAATAATATAAGAGTCACTGGGGTTAACTGCATTAATTCCAAGCGCTGCTATAACAACAGGCATAATTGCTTTTGCCGTAGCTGCTTGTGAGTAAAGAAGCATACTAGCAAAAAATAATGCCACTGCTAATAGTGCAGGATAATCGCTAACTAAACTACTTGCTAAATTACCAATTTGTGTTTTATACCCACCAACAAATGTATTTCCAAGCCACGCTACACCAAGCACACACACACAAGCTGTCATACCTGCCTTAAAAGTACTAGCTTCAAAAAGCTTACTTGTTTCTATTTTACAAAAAATGGCAATAAATGTTGCAATAGCAAGCATAAAGCTAATAATTGCACCATCTCTAGGTAATCTAATAGGGTCAATATAGCTCTTAATAATACTTGCAACTTCTGCTACAAAGCCATCTTTTTTAATCCAATTTGTAATTATAGATTCTGAATTAGCACTTAAGTCATTAAGATTAAATTCTATATGAAAAATTGCCTCTTTTGTTTCATCTCCTAGATTTAAACTAGAAATTTTTACTCTTGCCGCATCTAATGTTTGTTTATAGTTTAAAATTAAAGAACTATCCTTTTTAAATGTATCTTTAGAATCTAAGAAAACTTTTTTTGCTTCATCAAGTGGAGCACTAATTTTATTTTGTATGTCTTCTAAAAGTTTTTTATCATCAAGTTTAATAATATTTAATGCGTCTTTTTTAATAGTATCAATTTCTTTATCCATATATACAGGAATAAACTTATTAACACCATTAAGCATAGGCTTTCTAACAATATCTGAAATAGAAGTAGCATATATTACTACCAAAAAAACTCCAATTAAAAATATTCCAACAGAAAGTTTTGCTCCTTTTTTTAGCTGTATATTTGATGCACCCATAGGGGCTTTTACAAAACCCTTTGCAAGCCTTTCTTGATATATCAAATCTTTATTTAAAGTAAGAGGAAAAAACTTACTTACAATAAATGCTGTTAGCATACAAGCACTAAATGTAGTAACTAGCCATATTAAAAGAAGTGCAGGATAACTCCAACCAAATGGTTCTAATACTCCTGTCATATACACTACTGCCGCACTAACAGGAGAAGCCGTAATAGCAATTTGAGACGCAACAACCGCAATAGATAGTGGTGCAGAGGGCTTAATGTTTTGCTCTTTAGCAACCTCAACAATAACTGGAATCATAGAAAAAGCAGTATGTCCTGTGCCTGCTAAAAAAGTCAAAAAATAAGTAACTGTTGGTGCAAGATAATTAATATATTTTGGATTCTTTCGAAGTATCCTTTCTGCAACTTGAATCATATAATCTAACCCACCTGCAAGCTGCATTGCAGCAATAGCTGCGATAACTGACATAATAATTAAAATAACATCCCAAGGGATATCACCCGGCTTCATTCCAAGAATGAGGCATAGCACAACGACACCAGCACCACCTGCATAACCTATTGCCATACCTCCTAGTCTAATTCCTATAAATATAGCACCTAAAAGGACTATTACTTGTAAAATTAACATAATATTCATAGTAAAAATCCATTTATTTCTTAGAAATCACATGAGGATTTAACATATTTTGTGGAGTTAAAATATTATCTAACTCTTCTTTACTTAAATATCCTTTCTCTAAAGTTATATCATATACTTTTTTCCCTGTATTTAATGCCTCTTTTGCAATAATTGCTGACTTTTCATACCCAATATATGGATTTAATGCAGTAACAATACCAATAGAATTATAAACAAAATCTGAACAAACTTTCTCATTTACAGTAATTCCATTAATACATTTATCTGCTAGGGTATTCATAGCATTCTCAAGCATAATTATAGAGTTAAATAAACTATATGCAACCACTGGTTCAAATACATTTAATTGGAGTTGTCCACCCTCACACGCAAAAGTTACTGTTACATCTGCACCAATTACAGAAAAACAAACTTGATTTACAACCTCTGGAATCACGGGATTTACTTTACCCGGCATTATAGAGCTCCCCGGTTGCATTTTTGGCAAATTAATTTCATTTAATCCGCAAGTAGGTCCTGAACTAAGTAATCTTAAATCATTGCATACTTTTGATAATTTAGTAGCAACTCTCTTTAAAACTCCGCTAATTTGAACATAAACACCTGTATCTTGAGTAGCCTCTATTAAATCTTCAGCAACAGTATATTGATAACCTGTAACTTCTCTTAATTTTTTCTCTACCACCTTTGGATAATCTGGGTGAGAATTAATTCCTGTCCCAATAGCAGTTCCACCAAGATTTACCTCAAGCACTAATTTTCTAGTCTCTAATACTCTTTGAATATCCTCATCTATCATAACTGCAAAAGCTTTAAATTCTCTTCCCAATGTCATAGGCACAGCATCTTGAAGTTGAGTTCTACCCATTTTTAAAATATCTTTAAATTCTTCTGCTTTTTTCTCATATGATTTTTTTAAATGCTCCATAGCTTTCGCTAAATCACTTAAGTAATCATGTAAAGCAAGTTTTAGTGCTGTTGGGTAAGCATCATTTGTGCTTTGTGAAAGATTAACATGATCATTTGGGTGAAGATATTGATATTCTCCTTTTTTATGACCCATAATTTCAAGTCCTATATTTGCTATAACTTCATTAGCATTCATATTCGTGCTAGTTCCAGCACCACCTTGAATCATATCAACTACAAATTGTTCATAATATCCACCCTCTAATATCTTATTACAAGCTTTTATTATGGCTTCTTCTTTGTCTTTATCTAAAAGTCCAAGTTCATAATTAGCCATTGCTGCAGCCTTTTTAACTCTAGATAATGCTCTAACAAATCTAGGAAAATTTTTTAATCTGTCATGAGAAATATTAAAATTCTCAACTGCTCTAAAAGTTTGAATTCCATAATACACATCATCAGCAATTTCTAATTCACCGATAAAATCGTGTTCTACTCTTTTTCCCATAATAATTCTCCTTATGTTAAATTTAAAAAATAAAAATAACATAAATTTTAACTTTTTCTTTGATATAAGACAAATTTATCATAAAATTAAACATAATATAACCGATTCTAATTATTAAATTTAGCTAGGGATTTAAGTAGTGGAAAATTATTTAGCAAATCTAACAAATGACTTGCGAGAGAGCAATAAAAAACTAAATTATGAAAATCAAAGCTTGCAAGAAGAGATTATAAAATTAAAAGAACATATAAAAGTGCTTGAAAAAAGTGATTATATAGATGAATTAGAATTTAATATCAAAACATTACAAGATGCTCTAAAAAATGAACGACAAACTCAACAGATTCTAAAAAACGATGTAGAATCTTTAAGTAAAAGATTGGATGAATTTTTAACACTTTTTGCAACATATATTAATGAAGATGAAGAAAATAATATATATAAAATAAATAATGATAAAAGTCTTATGTTTGGGGTAAATATAGATTCTGCTTTTATTAAAAACTCTAATCCAAAGGCAATACGAAATTATCTAAATATTTTAAAATGCAATAATATTCAAAATTTTATTATAAATGATTTTCAAATACAAAAGAAAAGCGATGTTATCTTAATTGGCGAGGTTTTTGCTGACTTTATAAGGCTATCAAATTTAAACAATGAGGCACATATCTATGGATTAGTAGAAATGTCTATGCCAAATGTAATTAATCAAAATGCAATTGCTATAACATTTTATGGAAATAAAGATATAAAAGAAGAATTTAGCAAATTTAAAAAAATTTATTCAAATCAATTAAATTTTAAAGATAGCCTAGAGTAATAGTTATTAAGTAGTACAAAGTTTTAAATTATATCTTTTGGATAACTCCCAAGCCACTTTAATTTATCTTGTTTTTCTTCAAAAATTTCTTTTATACTAGATTCATCGATATGCCCTTCAAGCTCTATATAAAACCAATAGCTAAAACCCTTAGTATTATGGATTGGTCGAGATTCTAGTTTTACTAAATTAATATTTTTTTTACTAAAGTCATTTAATAAATTTGCAAGAGCTCCGGGCTTATTAGAATCATTGATAAAGGCACAAAATGAAGTTTTATCATTATTGCTTATATTTGTCTTAAAATCACTAATAATAAAAAATCTAGTGATATTATCATTGCTATCTTGTATATTTTCAAACATAATTGGCAAGTTAAACAAACTAGCAGCAATATTTGAACAAATAGCTGCACTATTTGGCTCAATAGAGGCAATACTTGCTGCTTTTGCCGTAGAATCCAGAGGTATTAACTCTGCATTTTTAAGTGAATAATTGTTTAAAAACTCTCTACATTGACCAAAAGCAATATCTTTAGAATATATTTTTTTAATATTTGATACTAACTTTTCGTTAGAAGCAAAGCTATGGTGAATTGGTAGGTTACTTTCAGAAACTATTTTAACATCATATTTTGCTAAAAAATCTAAACTCTCACCAACTATTCCATTATTATTATTTTCTATTGGAATAACACCATATTTTACGCTTTTATTAGCAACAGATTTTATGATAGACTCTATATTTATAGAAGATATATACTCGCTAATTTGTCCAAACCTATTCACAGCAACTTGATGGGTAAAACTCCCAATTGGTCCTAAATAAGAAACTCTCTCTGGTAATTCTAAATATCTACTTGTTGCAAATATCTCTTGGTAAATTGCTTTTATGCCACTTGATGTAATATTTACTCTACTAGATTCTACTAATCTTTTAATTATTTCTTGCTCTCTTTTTGGGTGATATATTGCGGTATTTGATTGTAGCTTTAAATACCCTATTTCTTTTACTATTCCCATTCTTTTATCAAGCAATTTTAAAATTTCATTATCAATTAAATCAATTTCATCTCTTAAATTATTAAGGTTATTTGCCATTTAATCCCCTATCTTACTTCTAATAATTCTTATAAAAACTCAATTTCATTTGATATTAAATCATTAAAATCATCTCTTTTTCTAATAAGCCTATCTTTGCTATCAATTATTGCAACTTCAGCACATTTAAACCTTGAGTTATAATTACTTGACATGCTAAACCCATAAGCTCCAACATCTCTAATAATCACTAAATCACCACTATTCATTCTTGGTATCTCAACATTTTTAGCAATATAATCTCCGCTCTCACAAATAGGTCCCACTATATCCGCTCTACTATGTAGTGGAGTAGAATCTAGCAATAAAGGCGGAATTTCAATATTAGTCAAAGCTAACTTTATGAATTCAACTCTATGATTTGCACTATATAAAGATGGACGAATTAAGTCATTCATCGCAGCATCAATTATACAAAATCTTTTATTTTCATTTTGTTTTTCATATAAAACGCTAGATACCAAACTTCCTGCATTCCCAACTATTCTTCTTCCGGGCTCACAAATAATTGTTAAATCAAGACCACTTAATGTAGATAAAATTCCTTGTGCATAAGAATATAGGTCAATAATCTCTTCATTTCCATAAGAAATTCCAAGTCCTCCGCCAATATCTATAAATTTTAAATCAACCTTAAGTGCTAATAACCCCCAAATAAGTTCAACAACCTTCTTAGCACTTAAAATTAATGGCTCTAATTCCAATAATTGAGAACCTATATGAAAATGGATTCCAATGGGTAAGAGATATTTAGAATTATTTGCATAAATATACATTTTTTTTGCAGAATCTAAATCAACACCAAATTTGTTTTCTTTAAGCCCTGTTGAAATGTATGGATGAGTTTTGGCATCAATGTTTGGATTTACACGAATACTAATCCTTGCCTCTTTATTCATATCTTTTGCAATTTGCTCTACTTTTAACATTTCCTCAATGCTTTCTAAATTTATAAACAAAATATCTAAATTTAAAGCCTCTTTAATATCACTTTCACTTTTTCCAACCCCACTATATATGATTTTATATTTAGGGATTCCAGCAAGAATAGCTCTTTTTACTTCATTTATAGATACACAATCACAACCACAATCAAGCAATGAGAGATATTTCAAAACTGAAAGATTAGAATTGGCTTTTAAGGCATAACAAATTATAGACTTTCTAGCACAGAAAGCTTTTTTAAAAGCATTGACATTATCTTTTATAATATCAAAATCATAAACATATAAAGGAGTAGAATATTTTTGAGAGAGTTCAATAAATTTTTCTTTTGTAAGCAAAATGCTATCCTTAAAAACTTAAAATAGAGTTCTAATTCTATGATAAAAATTATAAAATTTTTATTTATGTGGCTATGAAAAATAGATTATTTTTAATATAAAAATAAATAAAAAGTTAATAAAATATATTAAAATTTATCTATCCTTAATAAAATAGTAAAAAAAGGGGAATGAATGAGAAAAGCGTTTAGTATGATAGAGCTTATATTTGTAATGGTTATAATCAGTATTATGGCAGTAACGGCTATATGGTATCTGCCAAGAACAGAGCTAAAACAAGCAACAGAATATTTAATAAACAATTTAAAATACACAAAAACCCTAGCACAACTCGATGATAGATATTATACAATGTCAGATAATATACCTGACAAAAAAGACCAAGCTAAAATAAGCTCACAAATCCAAAATTGGAAGTCTGGATTATGGCAGCTACAATTCCATAGAGGAAATGGAAATACAAGTGCAAGCAATAGTTATACAATTTATGCAGATCAAGCAAAAAATGGTAACACTAATGACTTTGATGGAATACCAAATAGTGGAGACTTAATAGCTAGAGACCCTATAAATAAAGCTTGTCTTAGTGGGTATTCTCTATCAAATTTACAAGAATGTGAAAATAATTTTGCAAAAGAAGTAAAATTGCAAGAGACTTATCAAACAACAATTGCAAACATAATCTCAATAGACTGCCAATATAACCCTTCACAATCATTTGCTATTCATTTTGATGGCACAGGAATACCATATTGTAAAGTTGGTTCAGCACAAAAAACACCTCCTAAAAAACTAACAGGACCTATTATGATAGAATTAAACAGAAGAGGACAAAGTGCTATAATATGTATTTCTAAAGGTGGTATTATAGAAGGTTCTAATACTAAAAATTGTCCAAACACATAGGGTAACACTTAGATAAAGGAAACTTTAATAAAATATGAATTTTATAAAAATTATATTTATATTATGTATTTTTTTTATAAATATATTTGGAGCCAATAGTTATTATAGACTAGATAATTATGATAGCTCATATAAAAAACTAGATGATAGACCAGAGCCAATAGAAAAGAAAAAAGTGCTACACCCATCATCAATATACAAACAAAGCCGTCCAGCAAGAGTGGAAAAAAAACCTGACTATACTAGAAAAGACATACTTCCTAATAATCAAGCATTAATTAGAATAGGCAAACCACCAAAAATAAAAAGACATTTTTTAATGCTTGGGGTAAATACAGGAATAAATATATTTTCTCTAACAGATATTAATAAATCTAAAAAATATATTGTAACTGAGATTATGGGTAAAATTGGATACTTATACTACTTTAACGCAAATGCTCTTAGAATCTATCTTGATTTAGGAGCAAGATTTCCTACAAACAATAACATTCCACTAGGACTTGCAATTTCTAGTAATTTTGATTTTTTAATAAATATAATATACTTAGATTTCTACATTGGGGCTGGTTATGGTGGGGAATACTTTATAAAAGATAATTTTTTTTCACAAGGATTTAAAATTAACTTAGGTATATCAAAAAGCTTTAAAAAACACCAAATTGAATTTGGAATAACTATTCCATTTTATAAGTTTTTCATTAATGATATTAAGATTTTAAACCACAATATAGACTTTATCTTTAGCTATAACTATAATTTTTAGGACTTAATTATGAAAACGATTAAATTAAAAATTAGCGGAATGAGCTGTGCTGCTTGCTCATCATCAATAGAGAGAAGTTTAAGGCGAAAAGCAATTATTAATAAAATTGAAGTTGATTTAATTAGAGAAAGTGCCCTAATAGAATATGATGACACCAATGGAAGTATAGACAATATTATTAAATTAATAGAAAAACTAGGATACAAAGCAGAAATACCAACAAGTTTATCTTGCAAAAAACAAATAAATAATGATTATTTAATAGCTATTATTTTTGCTATTCCACTTTTTATTATATCTATGGGTGGAATGTTTTTTAATGCAATAATATTTCATAACACTAAGCTTATTTTTATAATTGAGATTCTATTGCTTATACCAATATTATATGCTGGACGAAAAATATATATAAAAGGCTTTAATTCATTAATAAAATTAGTGCCAAATATGGATAGTCTTGTTATGTTAGGGAGTGGAAGTGCGATAATTTATAGTTTATATATAGCAAATTTTTCTAATCAAAATTTCTTACATAATTTATATTTTGAGAGTGCTGGAGTAATTATTGCTATTATTATGCTGGGTAAAAAACTAGAATCTAATGCTACAAATAATGCAAAAAATGCTCTAGATTCTATAACCAATATATCTCCAAAAATCGCTCTAAAATTAGTAAATAATGAGACTATACAAACTAAAATAGAGTATATAGAAATAGGCGATATTATAGTTATTCCAAAAGGCGAAATGTTTAGTGTAGATTGTATATTACAAAGTGATAAATGTATAGTTGATGAAAGCATCATTACAGGTGAGAGCAAACATAAAATAAAACAAAAAGGTAATTTAATATATAGTGGTAGCATTAATGAGAGTGAGCAAGTAGAAGCTGTTGCTTATGCAAAAGCTAATGATTCTATGATTGGTAAAATTATCTCTTTAATGCAAAATACCAAAAAAGCCCCAATAGCAAGGATTGCTGATAAAATATCTGCTTATTTTGTCCCAAGTATTATTTTTATAGCAATAATTGCTTCTGGTGTGTGGTTTTATATAAAAGGTGATTTTCATATTTCATTTATAGTATTTACTTCAACTCTACTTATATCTTGCCCTTGTGCTTTAGGCTTAGCAACACCGCTTAGTATTATAATAGCAACTTCTATTGCTTCAAAAAGAGGATTCTACTTTAAGAATGCAGAAAGCCTTGAAAATGCTTCTAAGATTAATACTATTGTTTTTGACAAAACAGGCACATTAACTACAGGAGAACTTGAAGTAGTAGAATTTGAAATTCTAGATTCTAAATATACTAAAAACTACCTCTTATCATTAATATATGCAATAGAATCTAAAAGCGAACATATTATTTCAAATGCAATATTAAAATACATAAAAAAAGAAGTAAAAACAACAAATTTTAATGTAACAAGTATAGAAAGTATCCCAGGAAAAGGAATAAGTGGAATTATTGATAATAAAGAAATAAAAATTGGAAATATTACTTTTATAAATAATGCAATAGCAAGAGAAATCCCATATATTGTATGCTACATTGGTATTGACAATAAATATTGTGCTAATTTTGTAATTACAGATAAATTAAACCAAAATACTAAAGAGATGGTAGCTAAACTAAAAAAACTAAACATTAAAAGTATAATTTTAAGCGGAGATGCAAAGGCAAATGTAGAATCTATAGCAAATATATGCAAAATTGATGAATATTACTACTCACAACTACCACAAGATAAACTAGATTTTATAAACAAACTTCAAGAGAATGGAAATATTGTAGGTTTTGTTGGTGATGGTATAAATGATGTTCTTGCAATAAAACAAGCAGATATTGGAATATCATTATCAAATGCAAGTGATATTGCAATAAAACAAGCAGATATTATATTACTTAATAGCAACCTAAATAGTATTTATGAAGCACTAATGTTATCTTCTAAAACAATTAAAAATATAAAAGAAAATCTTACATTTGCATTTATCTACAATATATGTGCTATTCCAATTGCTATGGGGATTCCAGCTATTTTTGGTATAAATCTAACTCTAAACCCTATGATTGCAGGTTTGGCTATGGGGCTTTCATCAATTAGTGTAGTATTAAATTCAATGAGATTATATAAATTTAAAAAATTTATAGATTGATAAAACTTTAAGTAATATTCTACTTTATTTTAAGCTTTTAAAATATAGAATTCCAATTTCTAAAGCACTTGACTTTTTTATAAAAAGTCAATCAATCTTTAATCTATAAAATTTACACTAAATGCAAAGCAAGGATACAAAATGAATAAATTTATTAGCGCGATGAAATTCAGGCACGCTTGTAAAATCTTTGATGAAAACAAAAAAATCCCACAAAGTAACTTTAATGATATTTTAGAATCTGCTAGGTTATCTCCGAGTTCTATGGGAGTAGAACCAACAAGAATATTAGTAATAAGAGATAAACAGTTAAGAGAAGTCTTAAGAGAAGCTTGTTTAAACCAAATCCAATTAACTAGTGCGTCAGAAGTAGTAGTTTTAAAATGTATCCTCCAAGCAATAATTCCACCATCAAATTATATAGACTCTATGTCTTATAGAAGAGGAAAAACAGATGAAGAGAGAAATAAATGGATTAGGATTTATGGTAAATTTTTAAAAGATAAGGAAGCAAAAGGGCTTAATACTAGAAGTTGGGTTGAAAAACAAAGCTATATTATGGCTAGTTCAATGATGAATTGTGCTGCTTATATGGGAATAGATTCTTGTGCAATAGAAGGGTTTGAAGAAGATAAAGTAAATAAAATATTAGAGATTGACACTTTCAAAGAATGCGTAAGTGTGATACTGACTTTTGGCTACCGAATAAAAGAGCAGCAAAAAAGATATAGATTAAGTATTGAAGACTTAGTAGAATACAAGTAGAGGGGTTAGGGAGTGAGTAAAATAAGTGTAATTAAAAGAAATGGAAGAATTGAGCCTCTAGATATTACAAAAATACAAAAATATACTAGTTCTGCTGTTGATGGGCTTAGTGGGGTTAGCCAAAGTGAATTAGAAGTAGATGCAAAAATTCATTTTAGAGATAGAATAACCACTGAAGAAATCCAAATTACACTTATTAAAACAGCTGTAGATAAAATTGATATTGATACTCCAAATTGGACTTATGTTGCAGCTAGATTATTTTTATATGATTTATATCATAAAGTTAGTGGATTTACAGGCTATAAACACTTAAGAGACTACTTAAAAAAAGCACAAGATGAAGGTAAAATTCTAAAAGGATTTAGTGATAAATTCGACCTTGATTTTTTAAATAGTAAAATAGCTAAAGAGAGAGATTTACAATTTAACTATCTTGGAATAAAAACACTATATGATAGATACCTAATCAAAGATAGAAAAAATAAACCAATAGAATTACCCCAACATATGTTTATGGCAATTGCAATGTTTTTAGCTAGTAAAGAAAAAGAACCTAATGAATGGGCTGTAAAGTTTTATGATGTAATATCAAAATTTGAAGTTATGGTAGCCACACCAACACTTGCAAATGCAAGAAGCACAAGACATCAACTAAGCTCTTGTTATGTAGGAAGTATGCCTGATAATATAGAAGGGATATTTGATTCTTATAAAGAAATGGCATTACTTAGTAAATATGGTGGGGGAATTGGCTGGGATTTTAGCAAAATAAGGGGGCTTGGAAGCTTTATTGATGGACACAAAAATGCAGCAGGTGGTGTCGTCCCATTCTTAAAAATTGCAAATGATGTAGCAATTGCAGTAGATCAATTAGGAACAAGAAAGGGAGCTATTTCTACTTATTTAGAGGTTTGGCATATTGATGTAAATGACTTCATAGACTTAAGAAAAAATAGTGGTGAAGAAAGAAGAAGAACGCACGACTTATTCCCTGCACTATGGATTTGTGATTTATTTATGAAAAGGGTTATAAATAATGAACTTTGGACTTTATTTGACCCATATGAGTGTGCCTGTTTAACAGAATGCTATGGAGATGAGTTTGAAAAAAAATATACTGAATTAGAACAAAAAGAAGGCATAATAAAGGAAGTAATGAATGCTAAGGATTTATGGAAAAAAATTCTAACAAATTATTTTGAAAGTGGGCTTCCTTTTTTATGTTTTAAGGATAATGCAAATAGAGCTAATCCCAATGCACATATTGGACTAATTAGAAGTAGCAATCTTTGCACAGAGATATTTCAAAATACAAATCCCACACACTATAAAGTAAAGATTGAGTTTGAGAATGGAGAATTTGAATATTTTAATGAAAATGATGAGGTTAAATTAGATTCTGGTGTAATAAAAAAAGCAAATAAAATTACCTCTCTTGATTCGATAAATAACAAAAATATATTTATAACAGAAAGAGTAGGAGAAGGTGGAGAAACTGCAGTATGCAATCTAGCAAGCATAAACCTAAGTAAAATTAACAAAAAAGAAGATATAGAGAGGGTTATTCCAATTGCAGTTAGGATGCTAGATAATGTAATTGATTTAAACTTCTATCCTAGCCGTAAGGTTAGGGCTACAAATCTAAAAAATAGAGCAATAGGATTAGGCGTAATGGGAGAAGCAGAAATGCTTGCTATAAATCAAATTGAATGGGGAAGTATAGAACATTTTGAAAAAATAGACAAAATTATGGAATTAATTAGCTTTAATACAATCCTATCTAGTTCAAATTTAGCAGTAGAAAAGGGTTCTTATAAAGATTTTCCAAATTCAAATTGGAGCAAAGGAATTCTACCTATAGACTTAGCAAATAAAGAAGCTTTAAAGCTAACAGAAAGGACATTATTAGATGCTTATGATTGGGATGAATTAAGAGAAAAAGTAAAAAATAATGGCATTAGAAATGGATATTTGATGGCTATTGCTCCTACTAGCTCCATCTCAATTTTAGTTGGAACTACACAAACCATTGAGCCGATTTATCGTAAAAAATGGCTAGAAGAAAACCTTAGCGGAATGATACCAAATGTAGTTCCAAATCTAAATCTTGATACATTTAATTTCTATAAAAACGCTTATGAAATTGACCAGCTAAATATTATAAAAGCAGCAGCTATTAGGCAAAAATGGATTGATCAGGGGCAGAGTGTAAATATTTTTATGGACCTATCAAAAGCCTCTGGTAAATATTTAAATGAAATTTATATATTAGCATGGAAATTGGGTCTAAAATCAACATATTATTTACGAAGTCAAAGCCCAGATGCAGAAAAACAAACAAATGGTGTAATAGATAGAAGTATAGAATGCGTTAATTGTCAATAAGCTTTAAAGCCAATTATAAACTTAAATAAATTAAAATAAACTTCTATTCTACCTTAATTATGTGTCCATAGCTCAGCTGAATAGAGCAACAGGTTGCGGTCCTGTAGGTCGGGGGTTTGAATCCCTCTGGGCATACCAATTTTAAAGATATATAGCCTTAAGTTTAAACATAAAGACCTAAGCCTTTATAAGTATTTTTACTATATTTAAAAATAAAATTCCAAAAAAGCTGCAATATATTAATTATGGTATTTGTTACAAAACTATTTTTAATTAGGCTCTACTAAATAATAGTATTATTTATAAAATTGTGTGATAAAATTTCACAAGTTTATTAATTTACAAAAGATACACAAAAGATAAGGAAGTATCTTGCTTGATTTTATTAAAAACATATTGCAAGATTTTAGTTAAAAATATTTCAAATTACCCTAAGATAACAGTATTAAATTTAAGGATATATATGAAAGATAACAAAAAATCAATAAAACACAATAGGGGGGGGGGAAGAACAGGAATTTGATATTGTAAAGAAATTCTCACATATTTTAGGATTAACCAATAAAACAGATGGTTCTTTATTTATTTATAAGAGTAAGAAAAAGGGAATTTCAAAAAAACCCTATGGATATTACTTTTATGAAGGAATAACTTTTATACTTGAGGCAGAAAGTCCAAAAAATAAATTTACAGGACAAATCAATGATTATATGGATTTAGAGAATAATGAGCATTTTATTGGCTTTGAATATAATCAAAAGAAATTTAGATGTTATGTCAATGGAAAACTGCAATGCGATGAATTAGAACCAAAAAACAAAGAGTATTACAGGAGTATTTTCCTAAAAATAAGCAACGAAGTCATTGTAAATAATAGTGCAAAAAAGTTAGCAAATCTATTTAGAGATTCTAATATCGATAAGCAAGTGAATGTTCCTTTTATTGGTGCTGTGATGTTGTGTATTAAATATGGGCAAGATATTGATTTAACATCCACAGGAACTATACTAAATGCAATTAAAAGAGGTATAAATGTAATCTTTACAGATGATATGCCAATAAATAAAAGGCAAAAACAGCAATTCATTCTTAAAATATTAGGAGATAGTTCTTTACAAAGAGCAGCAAGTCAAGATGTCTATACAATCATTCAAGAAATATCCACAATTTATAACTTTATAAATATTTCAGCTGATGATTACAGAGGACACGACATTATGAATAATTTTCTAAAGGTTTTTAGGAGATGGAATTCTGCAAATGCCAATGAAAAAGGAGAGGTTTTTACTCCTATTATATCGCTAATCTAATGTATGTCCTAGCACACTGCTCCAAAAATAACAATGTTCTTGACCCTACTTGTGGAAGTGGAACATTCCTTACAAATGCAATGGCAAATATGTTTAATGAGCTTAAAAAAGATGAGAGTTTTGATGAGAAACAAAAAATTATCAAGGAGAATAGGTTGTTTGGAATTGAATGTAGTGAATTTAATGCTACATTGGCAGGTATTAATATGTTTTACACGGGGATGGTGCAACAAACATTTTTAATGAAAATTGTTTTACCAAGTTAAAATCTTTTCAGGATTTATTTGATAGAGCCTTAATGAATCCACCATTTAGTCAAAAAGATTGTGAACTAAAATTTGTTTATGAAACACTTAAGAAAATGAAGGATGGAGGCTAAAAAGCCTCCATCCTTCCTAAGTCATGTGTAAAAGGGACAATAAGAGAGAATATTGATTATTTGGAAAAAATATTCAAAATTTCAAATCTAAATGCAGTGGTATCGCTACCAAGCAATTTATTTTATCCTAAAAGGGGCAAATACTTGTATTATTGTGCTTGAAAAAAATAAGCAAAGGAAAAATAACATTGTTAATAAATTGTCTTGATGATGGTTATGTAGTGGAAAATGAAAGCAGGGTTGATAAGGAAAATAGGTGGGAATCTATTAAGAAAGAAATACTAGATGCCTATCTTAATAATAACTTTCAAGAAAATAGAGCTACTAAAAAAGGGGATTTAAGTATGATGATAAACTTTTATTTGAAGCTTATAGCTCTCATAGAGCTGTTGATATTGATGATAGAGTTTTTGCAAGATACATTAGAGAATGTGTGTCATCAAAAATTTTGTGTGGAAAAATGCCAATAGAAACCAAACTTGATTACAAAGAAACAAAAGCATATGCTTATGCTCAAATTAGTCTAACTAAGCTGATTGAAAAGCTAGAAAAAGGAAAAGAAAAATCAATAAAAATAACACTTGAAGATAAATTTGATTTAAAAGGTATTCCATTGATAATAGCAAAAAAGACAACAATGGAATAGGAGGAATGAAAAGCAATTTTAAAAAAAGTTTTAAAGATAAAATTTGTATTATTAGTGGTGGAGATGGTGGAGGAGGGAAAACATACTATTGCGATTATAAGTTTTGTGCAACTAGCTTTGTGATGATTTGTGATTTTAAGAAAGAATTTAAAGGCAAAATAGATAAATATGCCAAATATTATATTTCTATTATTATTTCGGAGAGATTGTTTAAGACAGTAGCACACGGAATGGGAATTTCAGAAGTTCCAACAGTAAGCATAAAGCTACCAATAAAATCTGATGGGGAATTAGATTTCAGTTTTATGTCAAATTATGTTAAGAAATTTGATTTTGCAAAATTTTTATAAAACTAGATAGGGCGATGAAAATTTCTTGAATCCAATTATCTTTTAATTATGCTTTTGTTTTCAACAATAGCACTTATTATTTAACATAGCCTTAATTATTGAATATTAGAATCTAAAGAAAAATTTAATTCTTCTTTTATATTTAACTATTTACTTTTTTCTTTTTCTTTGTGTTGGGTCTAAAATCTTTTTTCTAATTCTAATATTTTTAGGAGTTACCTCTAATATCTCATCATCTTCTATCCATTCTAAAGCTCTCTCAAGTGTTAATTCACGAGGTGGGACTAATTTAATTGCATCATCACTTCCACTTGCACGCATATTTGTTAAATGCTTTGATTTAATAGGATTAACATCTAAGTCATTTTCTCTGCTATGCTCACCTATAACCATACCAACATAAACTTTGGTTTGAGGAGTAATAAATAAAACACCTCTATCCTGTAAATTAAATAGTGAAAATGCAGTCGCTTCTCCATTTTCCATACTAATTAATGCACCATTGCTTCTATGCTCAATACTTCCATTAAACTCACGAAACTCCAAAAAGCTATGATTCATAACACCCTCACCTTTTGTATCTGTCAAAAATTCACTTCTATAACCTATAAGTCCTCTTGCTGGAATTTCAAATTCAAGTCTTGTATAGCCATCACTCATAGGATTCATAGCTTTCATTTCAGCCTTTCTCTTACCTAATTTTTCTATTATTGCACCGCTAAAATCTTGTGGAGTATCAATTACTAAATGCTCAAATGGCTCAAAATTCTTTCCATTTTCAATTTTTGTTATTACCTCTGGACGAGATATGCTAAATTCAAAACCCTCTCTCCTCAAATTCTCTGCTAAAATAGTTATTTGAAGCTCACCACGACCAGAAACCTTAAACTTCCCCTCACCAACTTCACTCATTTTCATAGCAATATTTGTTTGCATTTCTTTTAACAATCTATCTTTGATTTTATTTGCAGTTACATGTTTGCCTTCAGTGCCTGATAGAGGGCTATCATTTACTGCAAAATATACACTCATAGTAGGCTCTTCAAGGTGCATTGGGTCTAGTGGCATTGGATTATTAATATCAACTATTGAATCTCCAACATCAATAGCATTAAATCCAGCAATAGCTACTATATCGCCTGTGCTTGCACT
The DNA here is from genome assembly GCF_003364125.1 of Helicobacter sp. MIT 14-3879. Lineage (NCBI taxonomy): Bacteria > Pseudomonadati > Campylobacterota > Epsilonproteobacteria > Campylobacterales > Helicobacteraceae > Helicobacter > Helicobacter sp. MIT 14-3879. The sequence continues at coordinate 163,440 of NZ_NXLP01000002.1, read as the reverse complement.
ATCAATCTCTGTCCTAGCAAGACCTAAGAAACCTATTAATTTTGTAATCCTTCCATTTTCTTTCTCTCCATCACTTTTTGCTAAAAGCACATTTTGCCCTTTAGAAAGTGTGCCATTAAATATTCTAGCAATACCAATTTTACCTACATAATTATCATAATCAAGTGTGAATACTTGAGCTTGTAAGGGAGATTCATCATTTCCACTTGGATTTGGAACATTTTCTAAGATTGCCTCAAAAAGCGGTTCTAAATTTTTCTTCTCATCATTTAAATTTTTAATTGCATAGCCATCTCTTGCCGCAGCATAAATCACAGGAAAATCTAGTTGATTATCATCAGCCCCCATACTTACGAATAAATCAAATACCTCATCTACAACCTTATCTGGTGTAGCAGCACTCTTATCAATCTTATTAACTACAACAATAGGGCGGATTCCAAAGCCCAGAGCCTTTTTTACTACAAACTTTGTTTGTGGCATTACACCCTCTTGTGCATCTACAAGAAGTAAAACTCCATCAACCATTTTAAGAACTCTCTCAACTTCACCACCAAAATCAGCGTGACCAGGAGTATCAATAATATTAATTTTTGTATTTTTATAATTAATTGCAGTATTTTTAGAAAGTATGGTAATGCCTCTCTCTTTTTCTAAGTCATTACTATCCATAACTCTCTCATCTACTACCTCATGCTCGCTAAATGTCCCTGATTGCCTCAAAAGACCATCTACTAAAGTGGTTTTTCCATGATCTACATGTGCTATAACTGCTATATTTCGTATATTTTGCATAATTGATTCTTATATTGGATTTTAAAAATTTTGGATTCTAGCACTTACATACTTAAAAAACAATTTTTAATATTTGGATTTTAAGCATATATTAATATAGGGGGGGGGTAGAATTAAACCCTTATTTTAAATAAATTTGAAAAGGGAAAATATGAAAAAGATAATAATTGCAATTGCCTCTACAATGCTATATGCAGTAATACTAAATGCATTTTTTCTAGGAAATAAATCCTTAACATTATTAAAGTGTAACTATGGACAATGGGGCTATGAGTATGGGTATATTGGTATATATGAAGATAGCGATAATAATATATACAAAATATTTTTTGGAAATAATTGGTGTCAAAATTAGTATTAAAATTAAGTATTAATAAACTATAAAAGGAGGATGATAAATGGATACTATAAAACTAAAATGTGATGGTAAAGAATTTAAACTAAAACTACTAAATTCATCTTATGAAGGAGAATTTAAAGAATATTTATCAAAAGTAATCTCAAAACGAACAAATGGGAAACTTGGAAAAGAAACTCAAGAATCTTACTTAACTTTACTAAAAAAAATTATAGAAACTGAATTAAAACCTAATTACATAGCAACAAAAAACTTTAATATATACCAAGTAGATGATATAAAAATATTAGAATGTTTGCTTAGTGAAATAAAAATTTTAATCAAAGAAATAAAAAATAAAAATATCCCATTACATAAGCCAAACAAAACTTACAAAATTGGGGATGTAGGCACTTCTCTACAACACTATATAGATTTTCTAAACATCAAAAATAGACTAAGTAAATTGTAGGAAGAATTAATTATTATAGAATTTATGTTATAAATTGTATAGTTATAATTTGTTTTATATCCTTACTACCCCCCCCCTTTTTTTTTCTTATGCTAAGGCTTATGCTAATAATACTAGCACCTATAGTTGGGTTGTAATTTTTTAGTATGGCTATATATAGATTATTTAATGGAAAATATTATTGATAAAATTATAAAGAATCCTAGAATCTAGATTCTAGGAGCAAATTCTTTTTATAAAACACAAAATGACAAATATCATAAAAGAGCCCATTAGATTCTTTTAGATTCTACACCCTTGCTTCTTCTCTTCTTTGTAGATATTCCCACCTATCATCTACATCTTTTTGAAGTTGCTCAATAATATGCTCATTTTCTTTTTTAAATAAATGTTTAAATCTGCCTTGAGCACCAAGATAATCTCTCACAGGTAATACATTTTTAGGACGATATGTAATATTTAATTCTCTACCATTTATTATTTCAAATAATGGGAATACTAAAGAATCCACAGCTAAATCACTTACTTCAACAGTTTTATCAGCATTAAATTTCCACTCCGTAGTGCAAGCACTCATAGCATTAATAAATGTGGGACCATCTGTATCTATGGCTTTTTTAATTTTTTTATTCATATCTTTCCATTTATTTGGTGATACTTGTGCCACATACGGCGCTCCGTGTGCAGCCATAATTAGTAAAATATCTTTTTTCTTATCTTTTTTACCATAGCTTACATTTCCAGCAGGAGATGTCGAAGTAGACGAACCAAGCGGAGTAGAACCACTTCTCTGCCCTCCTGTATTTGCATATACTTCATTATCAAGACATATATAAGTCATATTATGTCCTCTCTCAAAACAACCACTAATCCATTGAAAACCAATATCATAAGTTGCTCCATCACCACCAAATGCAACAAATTTTGGCTTCTCTCCTTTGTATTTACCTTTTTTTACTAAAGACTTATACATTGCTTCTGCTCCAGCGATTGCAGTAGAGCTATTTTCAAACCCTATATGAATCCAAGGAACATTCCAAGAGGTATATGGATAAACTGCCGTAGATACCTCTAAACAACCTGTTGAAGCTCCAATTAATATTGGTGCCTCTGTGGCATTTAATACTTCCCTAACAATCATTCCATGAGCACAACCAGGACAAAGTAAGTGAGAACCCTCAAATCTTTCGGCTACTTTAGAAAATTGTTTTAAATTTTTAATTTCTCTTGTCATTTTATTCCTCCTAATTAAATCCTATTTTTTTTCCACGAAGACCTAAAAATTGTTGTGTTGGGTGAGTAAGCTTACCAGCCTTAGCATTAGCATCTAATTCCAAATAAACCCCCTCTATATTACTTTGAGTTAAATCTCTTCCACCTAAACCATAAATATAATTAGAAATAATCGGGTGTTTAGTAGATTCTGCTTGATATACAGATGCAGCAACCTCATTAAAAAGCATTCCCATAGCACCAGCTGGGAGGCTTCTATCAAGCATTGCTATTGCCTTAGCATTTTTTAACACTTCTCCCAACTCTTTATAAGGAAATGGTCTTAATGTCCTAATAGAAGCAACACCTGTTTTTAAACCTTTTTCTCTCATTTTTTTACTTGCTACTCTGGCAGATTCTACACTTGTGCCTAATGCTACTATAATCAAATCTGCATCAGAGCAATCATAAGATTCTACTATATTGTATTTTCTACCTGTTAATTTTGCAAATTCATCAAATACCTCTTTAATAATAGGTGTTGAATTCATTATTGAATTATGCAATTGAGCCTTATGTTCAAAATGCCAATCTTCTTCTGTCTGTGAGCCATAAGTAACAGGTTTGCTAAAATCTAGCATAGCATTATATTGTTTATAATCCCCTATAAAGTTATATGCTTCCTCATCACTTAATGGAGAAACATTCTGTGCAGTGTGAGAACAAATAAAACCATCTTGATTAACTATTACAGGAACTCGAACCCTCAAATCTTCGGCAATCTTAAATCCCATAAGATTAAAATCATATGCTTCCTGTGGATTATAAGTACATAAGCTAATCCATCCTGTATCACGGCTAAGATACATATCAGAATGGTCTCCATTGACATTTAGTGGCGATGCTAAAGCACGATTAACTAAATTTAGCAATATTGGAAGCCTCATACCAGCTGCTTGATATAGAACTTCTACCATTAATGCAAAACCTTGAGAACTAGTAGCCGTAGCAACACGCCCTCCAGCAGCAGCAGCACCTACACAACCACTCATAGCTGCGTGTTCAGATTCTACCATTACAAACTCACCATCAATATAACCATTTGCAACAAAACTACCATAATTTTGAACGATAGGAGTAGAAGGTGTTATTGGATATGCCGCTACAACATCTACTTGTGCCTGTCTTAGAGCTTGGCTTGCAGCCATATTACCATCCCAAACTTCTAATTTTTGTAATTCCATCTTTAGTGCCATAAAAACTCCTTATTTCTTTTCTTTTTGTGGCCATGAAGCAAGGGCACTCTTCTCATCTTCAATATCATTATACATCAATAGAGATTTAGGGTTTGTAGGGCATACACTAGAACAAACTCCACAACCTTTACAATGAACATAATCTACACCTTGAAGTTTCTCATCTCGTGCAATTATAGAACTATCAGGACAATATAACCAACAATTAAAGCAATTAATACAATGTTCTGGGTTAAATATAGGTTTTTCCACTCTCCAATGTGCCACACTAGCTGTATAGGAGCTATTGTTTGTATAGCTTCTATCCTCTTGATGTTTATTTACATTATTAGCATCATCATTATCAAATGGAAACAGCACAGATCCTATTTCAAATTCATTCCAACCTTTATATTCCATAATTACTCCTTTTATTTTACTTCGTTGTAAGCTCTTTTAATAGCTTCCATATTTTTATCTATAACACTTTGTGATAGCTTTTTGCTTAAAACTTTTTTAAAAGATTCTAAGAAAAAATCAAGCTCTAAAGCTTTAGAAATTTTAATAAATGCTCCTAACATTGGAGCATTTGGTATTGGCTTACCTAAAGTTTCCTGAGAAATCTTTATACAATCAAGAACATAAACCTCTTTACCTTTTAAATCTTGCTTTTTTTCTAATAACTCTTCTTTATCAAGATGGGTAGTAATAATATATTTTGTAGAGGGCTTCTCATACTCACAAATATTAGTTATAAATGTAAGACCGGGATCAATTACTAAAACATAATCTGGATTCATAAATTTTTCATGATTTAAAATATCAATATCATCAATCCTGTTGTATGCTGTCATTGCAGCTCCTCTTTTTGCTGAACCATAAAATGCAAATGCTTGAACATTTTTCCCTGTTCCAGATATAACATCAGCTAATCCTTTTGCTCCTGTTACAGCACCTTGACCGGCACGAGAATGCCATCTAATTTCTAACATAATAGTATCTCCATTTATAAAAATTGATATATCTATTCTATGCAATAAGGTCTTAAAAATATATATTAAAATGTAAAAATTTTATAAATTAGCAAAAAAATACACATAATAAAAATTTATTTATCATTTGACAAAAATTTTACATTTTGATACTAGAATTGTTTAACTTTAAATAAAACTAGGAACTATTTGTGAATAAAAAAATTGCTAGAACTCTAGTGATAGGATATATATTAATCGCAGTATTTGGTGCAATTATTTTAAGTTTGCCAATTAGTCAAGTAAATTCATCTAATTTTATAGATGCTTTTTTTACATCATCTTCAGCTATAAGTCTAACAGGACTCATAGTTAAAAATACTGCTACTGATTATAATTTTTTTGGACAACTTATAATTCTTATCCTAATACAATTAGGTGGTGTAGGATATATGGCACTTGTTAGTCTATTTTATATAGTTTTTAGAATAAATATTGATCTTTCAAAGAAAAGCTTATTAAAGACTTCTTTATCATTTCCAAATTATGAAGATATGACTTATTTTGTAAAAAAATTATTTTTATTTGTAATATTAATAGAATCATTTGGAGCATTTGTTTTAAGCTTAATTTTTATGCTTGAAATGCCAATATTAGATGCTATTTGGGCTGGAATATTTCACTCTATTTCTGCATTTAATAATGCTGGATTCTCGGTATTTAAGCTTGGTTTTTTAGGCAGGGTTGATAACTTTATGTTAATTATAGTTATAACATCATTAATAATTGTTGGAGGAATTGGCTATTTTGTATTAATAGAATTATATTTACTAAATAAAAAGAAAATTAAAAATTTATCAATACATACTAGAATAACATTAATAACAACATTTATTATAATCATATTTTCCACAATATTAGTTTTAGTATTAGAATGGCATAACAATAAAAGCATAGGGGAATTAAGCTTACTAAACAAAATTATGACTTCTTATTTTACTGCTATAAATTATAGGACAGCTGGTTTTAATATATTAGATTTAAGTTTATTAAGAGATGTTAGCTTATTTTTTGGCTCATTACTTATGGTAATTGGTGGAGGAGCTGGTGGAACTGCTGGTGGTATAAAAGTTACGACATTGGCTGTAATTTTAATATATGTATATAGAACTATTAGAAATGAACAGCCAATTATTTTTAAAAGGCAAATAGAAACTAATATTATACATTCAGCCTTTATAACTCTAACATTAGCATTATCTATCGTGCTTATCAGTGTAATGCTCTTATCTATAACAGAAGAGGGTAATAAATTTTTATTTATATTATTTGAGGTTACATCTGCATTAGGAACGGTTGGAGTTTCAGCTGGAGATGGTGGGGTGCTAAGTTTATCTGCTTTATTTAGTGATGGTGGTAAATTAGTAATTATCATATTAATGTTATCTGGAAAAGCTGGAATCTTATTATTTTCTATATCTATTTTTGTTAATAAAAAAGATAAGCACCTAAAATATTTAGAAGAAAAAATCTTAATTTAAAGGAAATTTATGAAAAAGCATACTTTTGGAGTTATCGGTCTAGGCAATTTTGGATACTATGTGGCACACGATTTAATTTTAGAAGGTAAAAATGTAATTATTGCAGATAAAAATGAAGAAGCATTTAAAGAGTTAAAAAATTTAAATGAAAATTCTTTTATATTAGATTCTACTGATAAAAATGCTCTACAAGAAGCAGGATTCTGTGATATAGATATTGTAATAGTTAGCATTGGAGAAAACATAGAATCTAGCATATTAACGCTTATGGCATTAAAAGAACTTAATATAAAAACTATTATTGCCAAAGCAATCAATAAAACACATGGAAAAATACTCTCAAAACTTGGTGTAAATAAAATTATCTATCCAGAAAGAGATATGGCAAAAAAGCTAATTAATGAAATAATAAAATATCACGAATTTGAAGTTATAGATATTGAAGATTCTCTAAAAGTAGCCAAAGTATTAGCAAGTGAATTTTTGTCAGGTTCAAGTATTGAAAAAATTATCAAAGAATCCAACACAAAAGTGCTTGCAATAAAACATAATGGAAATTGGATAGAAAATCCACCCCTAAATACAACTTGTTATCAAGGAGATACCTTAATTATATTTGGTAAAAATGAACTTATAGATAAATTTGCACACTAATAAAGTTAATAAAAGTATTGATATAAATAAACCCACTACCTACAAATATTAAAGTAAATCTTTGATATTTGTGTAAGAAATATTAAATGCATCGCTAACGCCTTTATAAGTGCATTTTCCATCAAAGGTGTTAATACCCTCCATTACACCTTCATTTTGCAATGCCGCTTGTTTCACACCTAAATTTGCAATACTCACTCCAAAACTTAATGTAGCATCATTTAATGCTAATGTAGAAGTTTTAGCTACCGCTCCTGGCATATTTGCTACACAATAATGCAAGATTCCTTCAACTTCAAAAACAGGTTCATTATGTGTAGTAGGTCTTGAGGTTTCAAAACAACCACCTTGATCTATTGCAACATCAACTAAAATTGAACCTTTTTTAATGATTGATAAATCCTCTCTTTTAACTAATTTTGGAGCTTTAGAACCCGGTATTAAAACTGCCCCAATAATTACATCTGCTTTTGAAATAGAATCTAGTATATTTTCTCTTGAACTAAATAGGGTGTGAATCTTCATATTAAATATTTGGTCAATATAGGCTAATCTTGCTGTATCAATATCAAATATAGTTACATTAGCTCCAATACCCACGGCTATCTGTGCAGCATTCAAACCAACTACACCTCCTCCAATAATTACAATATTTCCATTTTGTGTACCCGGAATACCGCTTAATAAAGTGCCATTTCCTCCATAAACTTTTTGTATATATTTAGATGCCTCTAAGACTGATAAACGCCCAGCAATGGAACTCATAGGAGCAAGACAAGGAAGAATATTCCTAAATTTAATGGTTTCATAAGCAATGGAGCTAATATGCTTTTCTAGTAGCATTTCTGTTAATTTTCTATCAGCTGCTAAATGAAGATATGTATATAAAATTTGATTTTCTCTAAAATATTTATATTCAGATTCTATTGGTTCTTTTACCTTTACAATCATATCACTTTTATTAAAAAGCTCTTCTTTATCTGTAATAGTTGCACCTGCTTTCTTATAATCCTCATCACTAAAACCTATGGCAGCACCTGCATTTTTCTCAATCAAAATGCTATGCCCTGCATTAGAATATGCCTTTACACTATTTGGGGTTAGCCCTACACGATATTCGTGAGTTTTTATCTCCTTTGGGCAGCCTATGATCATAATTATCTCCTTTTATTTAATAAATACATCTTTTAATCCATAAATAAATACAACAAAAATAATTATTGGAATAATGAATTTAACATAATTAAACCAAATATTTATGATATTTTTATTCTTAACCCCGTTACCTAACTCATCTTTTGCATCATCTCCTAAAACCCAACCAACAAAAATAGCTGAACCAAGTCCTGTAAGAACAAAAAATATATTAGCACTGATGAAATCAAAAGCATCAAAAATATTTCTATCTAATATTTTAATATTACTCCAAGGTCCATAAGCCATAATTGATGGTATATTACCGGCTATAAATGTCAATGCTAAAACTAAAGTTACAGAGGCAATCCTACTTAAATTTAGTTTTTCTTGTGTAGCAGTTACTAAGACTTCATAGAGTGTAACAGAAGTTGTAAATGCAGCAATTAGTAATAATGTAAAGAAAGCCCAAGCTATAATTGAGCCAAAGTGCATATGTGAAAACACTATTGGTAGTACTTCAAATACAAGCGGGGGACCAGAATCTGGACTAAGTCCAAAGCTAAAGAGAGATGGGAAAATCATAAACCCTGCTAAAAGTGCTATTATTGTATTAATAATAGCTGTAATGACAGATGTTTTTATTAGATTCTCTTGCTTATTTAAATATGAAGAAAGAGTAATCATAACACCAAACCCAAGTGATAATGCAAAAAACACTTGTCCTAATACTTCAATAAAAAGCTGTGGAGTAATTTTACTAAAGTTTGGAATAAGATAAAACTTCACTCCCTCCATAGCACCCGGTAATGTTACATTTCTAATTACAATAGCAATTAAAAAAATAAAAAGCAATGGCATAAGAAATTTCATTGAAGCTTCTATGCCATTTGAAATTCCTCTAACTAAAACAATCCAATTTAAAAAAATAAAAATCAAAGTATAAATTGTAATATGAAAAGGACTATGTTTTATATTAACATCATAAAATTCTTTTGTAATAGCTTGTGTTATAGGTGTAGATAAATCTAGATTTCCTATAAGTATATTCCATATATATGTTATAACATATCCTCCAAGCACCATGTAATAAGCAATAATTCCAAAACAACCAATCAAACCCATAATGCCTACAATTTTCCAATATTTAGAAAAATTTTTATTTTGGTATGTTGCGCTAAAAGCATCAACTGAATTTTTATGAGCCCTTCTTCCTATTACATTCTCAACTAAAATCATAGGAATCCCAAGTAAAAACATTGCTATTATGAATGTTAAAACATAAGCACCACCACCATTTACGCCAACTGAATATGGAAATCTCCAAGTAGCACCAAAACCTATTGTAGCACCTGCTGTTGTTAAAATATAAGCTAAACTACTTGACCAAGTATATCTATTCATTTAACTAACCTTTTTTGTTAAGATAATAAAAACTATAACAAAAAAATTAACACCTATTTATAAATTTAACAGCTTCTAATGTATTAGTAAAAACATTGTTACTAAATTTCTCAAGCTCCTCTCTTCTACCATAACCACATAATACCCCAATACCTCTTACACCTGCATTCTGTGCTGCTTGTAAATCTAAAATAGTATCTCCAATCATATAAACATTACTCAAAGAATTTGTTTGTATAGCTTTTAAAGCATTTAATATTGGTTCTTTATGTGGCTTTGTATAAAATACATCTTCTCTTCCAATGATAACTTTGAAATAATCTCTTACTCCAAAGCGAGCTAAAATCTCTTTTGTTGATGCACTTGTTTTGGTCGTTACAATACCCAAAATCCCAAATTTATGAGCTAATTTAATAGAATCTATCGCACTTGGCAACATAGAAGTTTTAAGATTACAAATATTTTTATAATGATTTTTATATTGCAAACAATATTTTTCTATATCATTTTCATTTATACCAAAAAAACTAAACATATCTTGAAGCGTATAACCAATAAACCTTGAAACCTCATCTTTAGTTAAAATAGGAAGTTTATTATCTCTAAATACATTACAAAAACTCTCATAAATTGCTTCAGTAGAATCTATCAAAGTCCCATCCATATCAAATAAAATAATCTTTTTCATATAAAACCTTTTAACTCAATTTTTAATATAACTACACTCACAATAAAAGCACAAAATAATGATACAGGGTAACTAGCCCAAATTCCAATTACGCCAAAGATATTTGCAAAAAGTGGTAAAAATATCAACATAAACAATAAATTATGTGAAAGAGAAACAATCATAGAACCTTTTACTCTGCCTATTGCTTGTAAGAATGAAGATATAATTGTATTTGCACCTAAAAATAAATATCCAATAAAATAAATTTTAACTGCTAAAATTAGATTATCTAAAATTGCTAAATCATCTTCTTTTAGAAAGATTCTAGCAACTTGTGGAGTAAAAAAATAAAGAATTACATAGATGGCAATCCCAAATAATGAAGCAAAAATAATACTGATTTTAAAAGTTTTTAGCACTCTTTGTAAATTCCCATAACCAAAATTATAACTAACTATCGGCTGAAGTCCGTGTGAAACAGCTAAAATACTAGTAAAACAAATTGCACCAATATACATCATTATACCAAGTATTGCTATACCTTCTTGAGATTTAAGAGATGATAGCAATATATTCATAAACATAATAATAAAACCAAATGCAAATTCTGACATTGATGGAGAGACTCCACTAATCAAAGACTTTTTAAGTGCATTTAAACTAAATACTTTTATAAAATATAATTGACCGTCTTTGCAAATAAAATGTTTTAAAATAATAACCAATCCAAAAAAATGCCCAAGTATAGTAGAAAGTGCCGCCCCAAACATTCCCCAATGAAAAATAAAAATAAAAATATAGTTTAAAATTATATTAATAATAGAGCCTGATACAAATGAAATCATAGCTAGATTTGGAGCTCCATCATTACGTGCAAAAGTGCATAAAATTGATTGAGTTAATATTACTACACTGCCTAATAATATTACATTTAAATATTCTAAACTTAAAGGGAGTAAAACTTCATCTGCTCCTATATTGATAGCCAATTCTCTTCTAAAAATAAATAACAATATAGCACATAACACCCCAAAAACAATAGTAAAATAAATCACAGAGCTAAAAATAATTCTAGCTTTATATGACTTAGAAGCACCCAAAGCCATACTAACTAATGTAGCACCACCAACACCAAATAAAAGCTCAATCCCAGTAAAAAAAGCAAAAATAGGAATAGATATACCAATAGCAGCTAACCCAAGCTGTCCAATTCCATGTCCAACAAAAATACCATCTATTATTACATAAGTAGATAATACAAACATACTTATAAAAGATGGTAAAAAATATGATAAAAATAGCTTTGTAATAGGAGTATGTTTTAAGTCTAATGTTTTAACCATTATAATTCCAAACTATATATAGAGTTTATATTTAATAAAACTATCTTTTGATTGTAATAGAATCTCCTTCTTCATTTTTTCCTGCAAAACTTATATTTTTAAGTTTTAATTTTAAATCTGATGATGAAGTGGCTTTTTCTAGTGCCATATCTTCATCAACTATTCCATTAGTAATTAATTCAAATAAATGCTGGTCAAATGTCTGTGTATGATAAATATCTTTCCCTTCAGATAAAGCCTCTAATATCTCCCCATCTCTACCCTCATTAATTATTAGCTCAATTCTTGGCGTTCTAAATAATAGCTCAATAGCTGCTGTTCTACCTCCATCTTTATTTTTTAGTAATCTTTGAGATACTACGGCATTTAATGTAGATGCTAATGTGGCACGGATTCTAGTTTGGTCATGAGTAGGAAATACAGAAACTATTCTATTTATAGTTTCTTTTGAATCTATTGTATGTAGTGTTGATAACACTAAATGTCCTGTTTCTGCTGCGTGCAGAGCCATTTCTATTGTCTCAATATCTCTCATCTCTCCTACTAATATTATATCAGGGTCTTCACGTAATGCAGCTTTAAGTGCTGATGCAAAGCTATTTGTATCCATTCCAACACTTCTTTGGTTTATAATGCTTTTCATATCTTTATGTATAAATTCTATTGGGTCTTCTATTGTTATAATATGTTTTGCGTGTTTATGATTTATCTCATTAATAATTGAGGCAAGGGTAGTTGATTTACCAGAACCTGTTATTCCCGTAACTAAAACAAGACCCCTCTCCATATCTACTATATTATGTATTGCCTTAGGCAACCCTAATCCATCTATAGTATTTTGCGTAGTTGGAATCGTTCTAAATGCAAATGATACACCATCCATTTGAAAGAACATATTTACCCTAAATCTATTTGAAACATCATATATATAAGTCATATCCATTTCTTTATTTGATACAAATTCAGTATATCTTGTCCTAGTTAGCTCCTTTGCAAAAGTAATTGCATCATCTTTGCTAAAAATATCATCACTAAAAATTATAATATCCCCATTAATTCTAGCACGAATTTTAGCTCCAGCCTTAAGGTGAAGGTCGCTTCCACCAATATCAATTAGCTTTTTTAAATATACTCTAACTCTTCTTGTTACAGCAAAGTCAAGCTGATTAACATTAACCCTTAAAGATTCAATATTTGGATTTCTAAAAGTTAAATCTTCTTTTACAATATTAGGCTCTATATGTATATCTTGAACCCTACCTATTGTTGAATCATTTTCTAAATCATTTTTATTTTTTAAGGTATCTTGCTTTTGTTTTTTAGTATCTTGTATGTTTTGTTCTTGAGGATGCGTTACTTCTATATTTGATGTTTTTTTAATTGAATTATGTGTTAATTCAACTTCAGATTTAGTAGCTTGGCTTAAAGTAGGAATTTGATTTATAGAGCTAACTTGTTTATTTAAATTTTGTGAAATATTAGGAGTAGTATTATTAACTCTATTTATATTATTTAATACATTAGATTCTTTAATTTGAGCTTCTTTCATTTCTCTTATAGATTTTAAAGTATCATTTTTAGCTTGAATAGATTGTGCTTGTTGTGCTTGCATAGGTTTAGCCTGCTGCTGTATAGCTATACTTTGAGATGTTGATTGATTAATTACTGGCTTTGAGCTTATAGATGGAGAAGCTTTTTTTTGGGTATTTAAAGTTATAGGTTTAGCATTGGCTAATACATCAATTGTATTTATTCTTGGAGGAGTTTGTTTTGCGTTTATGTTTAATTTAATATTTTGCTCCATTGAATTTCCCTTGAAATTTTTGTATAAATTTTACTTTATGTGGATGACTTAAAATAATATCGTAAAATTACATTATTTTATGTTAATTTTAGTTTAGTTAAGTTTTATTTAACTATAATTAAATGAATTGTAAATGTTAAAATTAAGGCTTTAAAATATTAAGTTGGAGTTAAATTTATGAAAAGAAAATGTTTCACTATGATAGAGGTAATTTTTGTAGTAATAATAATAGGTATCTTAAGTGCAGTAGCAATTCCAAAGCTAGTAGCAGGTAGAGAAGATGCCTGCTATGCAAAATTAAGAGCAAGTTTATCAGAAACCCAAAGTGCATTATCTAGAGAATATACAAAAAGATTTATGCAGGGCAAAACAATGTCTCAACAAGAACTTTTAGATATATTAAAAGAAGGTCTTGTATCAGGATCTAGCAATAAGTGTGGGTTTATAGTAAATAATAGTAATAATTTCAGTGCAATAGTAGGAAAAGACTCATTGGCAATGAATATTACCACAGATGTTTTAACAAAATCTCCAGCTATAACTTGTGACTTAAAAATTACAATGTGTCAAAAATTAACAGGTAAAAAAACTACAAATTAAAAAATTAAGAATCTTTTGATTCTTAGCCATCTCTTTTTAAATACACTAATACAATATTACTCTTTAGAATAAATTTTAAAAGCCTATTAAATTAAAATTAATTATTATATAAAGATACTCAAAAGCTATCTAGTAATAGTAAATAAAAATATTTTAACCCTTTTAAAATTTTAGAATAAATTTTAAAAATACCTAACAAATATAACAAAACTTAAAATTACTATCTCTTAAATAATATCTTTAAATAAAACTTTTGTGGATTCTAATGCCTCTTATCTTACATTTTTTATATTAAAAGATTTTATAAGTTGTCAAACAAAATAGGAATATCTGGATAATACATAGCATTTGGTGAATCCAACCCTGTTAAATTACCAAGCCCTATTTTTAATTTTGCGTCTTTTGGAATTAAGTCATTTCTCATATATGAGACCTCTATAACATCACACCAAAATAAACCACTATTATAAAAAACATTTCCATAATTATTAAAATGTGTGTGGATAGGAGTATAATAATCTCTTAATTTTTCTAAGATTCTAAGTCTTTTTTGGCTTAATTTTTCATCATTTGGATTGCAATTATGGAACTCAAAAATAGCTTGAGAAAAATACTTATTAATTAAGCCTAAATTTACAGAATCCAAAATATCCCATTCACAATCCTCAATATCAATTTGTAATATATTATGACAATCCTTATTCAAACTATTTTCTTTTATCAATCTATCAAACGCAATAATATCTTCACCATCATTAACTCCTACAAACTTCTTATGAAATATAATATTTGGGTGATTATATGGGGCTTTAGATATACTTGCATCATATTGAATAACTTTATACCCAATATTTGCCATCTCTAAATCCCAAGGAGAGTATGATGAAACTCCAAGAGATACTGCAATGGGTGTTAATTTTTTATTAGAAAATGGGGGGGGGTTGCCATAATATAGCCACCATCGTTGCTACCACCAAATCTCTTTAGTTTAATTATGCTTGCTACATCTATACTTTCCACATCAATTGGACGAACTAAACTCAAATATTTCCTAATGTTAGATTCACTACTAGATGATTTCATAAAACCTGCTGGTTTAGGATAAAAAGATAATAAAATATCTTCTTTATTAGATAAATTTAAATCTTTTAAAACATTATAGGCTAATATCTCTCTTAAACTTGTTTCTATATTATTACTAAATAAACTATGCAATTTTCTTTTTACATACTGCTTTAACTTGCTCATTCTCTCTCCTTTAAGATTAAAATAATAATATAAAATCTACATATTTTCTTCAAACCATTGTGCAATATCACTTCTAATAGTATTTTTAAGCTGGATTCCACTTATAAAATCGCTATTTTGTGCTTTTTGTAAAAGAGTAACCGCACCATTTCTAAACCTACTTAAATATGGATGATCTATTTGTTTCCAATCACCTAAAAATACAATTCTACAATCTTGTGCTATCCTAGTTCCAATAAGCTTTATAGTTGCATCAGAAGCATTTTGTGACTCATCAAATATAACAAACTTTTTTCCAATACTAACACCTCTAGCGTGTGCTATATCCATAACTTCAATATTATGCTTTTTTATAAAATATTCTGTGGCATCTCTTTTTTCAATAGTATTTACATCTCCACTATATTCAATTTTTTTTGCAAGAGAGCTTTCTTGAAGCTTATCTATCGTAAAATTTATCGCACTATATAGTGGATACATAAAATAACTTAATTTCTGACTCTCATCACCTTTTCTAAAACCAAGCTCTGCTTCTTTATCATTTGATGTAATTGTATTTCTCATATAAATTATACCATCAACAAGACCTTTTTTAATTAGCGTCAATCCAGCTTGAAGTGATATTAACGTCTTACCACTTCCTGTGCTTCCTGTAACTATACTAACTTTACTTTTAGGGTGAATTAGCATTGCATAAAGAAGCTTTTGTTCTAAATTAATTGGACGAATATATGGAGAATTCTCCTCAATAATAAAATCTAACTTTTGTTCTTCAAATTTACCATCAATTTTAAACCCAAACTTCTTTTTACCTGTTAAATATAATGAACTATCAGTATTATCTTCTTCATTAAGCTCAATTATACTCCAATCCTTAAGCTTGGTAAAATCTGTATTTCTTTCTAAAGAATCCTCATTTAAGTCTTTATGAATATTAAACTTCCACAAAAAATTAATATCGCTAGGGTTTTCAACCATATTTCTAAAAATAGATTCTGCAATAACACCCTGTGAAATTGATTTAATTTTTAATGAAATGTCATTTGTTAGCAATATAAATTTATAATCCTTTGCAATCTCTAAGATTCTGCTATCATTTAATCCATAATCAAGATGCTGGGTTTTATACTTTTCTCTATAAATTATAAATATATTAAATTCTACATTTTTATTTTTAAAGAGTATTTTATAAACAATATCAGCATCTTTGCCTAAATTCCTCTTTTTGACTTTATTATCAGAATTAATTGCACGGAAAAATTCTCTGCTAAAATATCCCAACTCATTTTGTAAATCTTTCTTTCTATCTAACTCATGTAAAACAACATCCGAAATAAATATTTCATTTTCACCATTTTGTGAAATATGGGTAAGATTCTCTATATCATCTAATATTATAGATGTATCTAAAATGTATCGTTTTTTCGACAAATGATAATTCCTTATTAAAAATTTATAATACATATTTGTATTTTTAAATTATAATTCTAGTCTTATTCCAAAAAATAGAATTTTAGAATAAATAAACTAAACAAAGGATAAATTAATGAATGTAAAGTTTAAAGGAAACCCTGTAAAAATAGTAGGAGATGAAATAAAAATTGGTGAATTCGCACCAAGTGTAAAGTTAAAAGGTAATGACTTAGGATATGTTATAGTAGGTGGTAAAAAAGATAAAATTCAAGTATTAAATGTAGTGCCTAGCCTTGATACACCTGTATGTGCAATACAAACTAAAACTTTTAATCAAAAGGCAGCGAGCTTACCAAATGTAGAAGTTTTTGTTATATCTATGGATTTACCATTTGCACAAGGTAGATTTTGCTCTGTTGAAGGAATTGCTAATCTAAAAGCATTGAGTGATTATAGAAATAAAGAATTTGGTAAAAAATATGGTGTTTTAATAGATGATTCTCCTCTTAGTGGATTACTTACAAGAGCAGTTTTTATAATAGACACTGAAGGAAAAATAATATACAAAGAAGTATGTGAAGAAATTACAAAAGAACCTGACTACGAAGCTGCATTAAATGCTATAAAATAATTTCCACATATAAATCTTTATAAAGATTTATATGTGAGTTTTACAGATAAATATTAGGTATAATCTAAAAAATAATTTTCTGCTAGGAAGCTATTGTGGATAGTTTTTTTTCATTTTATAAAGATCCTCTATTTAGTATTATTATAATAATATCTATAATAATAATCGTTGCAATTGCTGACTATACAAGAAATAGATTTAAACTTAAAGAAAAAAAAGATTCTCTCAATGCTTTAGCTAATAACTTTAATTACTATAAATTTGATGAAAATATAAATACTGCAATAGAGATTTCTAAAGCTCCTATACAAACATTAACTTTCATAGCAAATATTTATGTAAGCAATGGAAACTTTGATGAAGCAATAAAAATATATCTTTCTATACTTGATAAAACAAAAGATATAAAAAATAAAATGGATATTTTTGAATTACTAGGAATGACATACTATAAAGCTGGATTTATGCAGAGGGCAAAAAATATTTTTATAGAAATTTTAAAAAATAATCCTAGAAATTTTAAAGTTCTATCTTTACTTATGCAAACTTATGAAACATTGGGTGAGTATAAAAATGCTTATGATGTAATTTCTTGTATAGAAGAATTAGAAGGAAAAATGGATAATGTAAAAAAATATATTAAGATTCTAATTTTAATAAATGATAGTATTATGCCTCCTATGCAAAGAGAAAAAGAAATATTAAAAATTAATTCAAATATTACAAATAAACTCACTCTTAGCTATATCAAACAAAATAATTTAGAAAAATTTTGGGAATTAATACTAAATACTAAGAATATATATAATTGTATTGATATTTTATGGAATCTAGACAATCCTCCACTAGAGCTTATAAAAAACCATAAGGAAATATCTGATGTTTATCGTGCAAAAGGTATTATTAATGATAATATAGAATGTGATATTTTTGAATTAGAAACGATAAGAATCTTAAATAAAAATTCATCAAAAAATGGCACGCTTGGCTTTAAATATTGCTGTGCTTCTTGTCAAGGGATATTCCCATTTGAAACCCATCGCTGTCAATCTTGCGGGGAATTAGGAAGTATGAATCTAGTTTTAGAAATAATGGAAAGGAAAAATGAAAAAAATTACTCTCTACTCTGATGGCAGTTCTCTAGGAAATCCTGGTTTTGGTGGCTGGTGTGCAATGCTTAAATACCAAAATAATATTAAGATTATCAAAGGTTCAGAAGAGAATACGACAAGCAATAGAATGGAGCTAAAAGCTGTAATAGAGGGAATAAAGACTATAAAAGAAGATTGTGAAATTAATATAATTAGCGACTCAAAATATGTTTGCGAAGGCATTAATTCTTGGCTAAAAAATTGGGTTATAAAAGATTTTAAAAAAATAAAAAACACTGATTTATGGAGAGAGTATGTAAGCTTATCTAAGAGACATAAGATAAAAGCTACTTGGGTAAGGGGACATAGCGGACATTTAGAAAATGAAGAATGTGATAAAATTGCAAAAGAAGAAGCTAGTAAACTAAAAATAAATAATAAGGATTCTACTAATTGCACACAAGATTCTAAGAATCATAAACAAAATATATGGTTAAATGATTTAGAAATACTACAAAAAAGTATTAAATACAATTTCAATAATCAAGCACTTCTAATACAGGCTCTGACACATAAAAGCTACAATAAAACTACTAATAATGAAAGATTAGAATTTCTTGGTGATGCGGTGCTTGACTTGCTAATTGGTGAATATGTATTTAATAAGCTAAAAAATAGTAATGAAGGGGATTTAACAAAGCTTCGTGCAGCAATAGTAAATGAAAATAGCTTTACAAAGTTAGCAAATGCTATCACACTAGGGCAGTATCTATTCATCTCTCAATCTGAAATAAAAAATAAAGGGAGATTTAAACCATCTATCTTATCAGATGCTTTTGAGGCATTAATTGGTGCAGTTTATATTGATGGGGGGCTAGAATATGCTCGTAACATTACATATCATTTACTTGAATTAGTTTATAAAGAAATAGATTTAGATAGTTTGTTTGTAGATTATAAAACTGCATTACAGGAGCTAACGCAGGCGATTTGTGGAGTAATACCAGAATATGAATTAATAGATTCAAGTGGTCCTGACCACAATAAAAGCTTTACAATGCAAGTTAAGATAAATAATATGCAATATGCCATAGCAAATGGAAAAAGCAAGAAAGAAGCTGAACAAATGTGTGCAAAAGAAGCTTATTTTATTCTAAAAAAGAGGTAAAATGAACACTATTGGCAAAAAATTTAGAGTAACGACATTTGGAGAATCTCATGGGAAAGTTATTGGTTGTGTTGTAGATGGAGTTCCTGCAGGACTAATAATAGATTTAGAGTTTATACAAAATGAGTTAGATAGACGAAAAGGTGGAAAAAATATTTATTCTACGCAAAGAAAAGAAGAAGATAGAGTAGAAATTTTAAGTGGTGTGTTTGAGGGATATTCTACAGGAATGCCAATAGCAATGATAATTGCAAATAACAATACAAAGAGTAAGGATTATGAAAACCTAAAAGACATATTCCGCCCATCTCATGCTGATTTTACATACTTTCATAAATATAACATTAGAGATTATCGCGGTGGTGGGAGAAGTAGTGCTAGAGAGAGTGTTGCGAGGGTTGCAAGTGGAGCTATAGCAAAACTTTTTTTAAAAGAATTTAACATAGAAACAAAAAGTGGGGTATATCAAATTGGCAATATAAAGGCTAATAAAATAGACTTTGACTTTGCTAAACGAAGTGAGATTTTTTGTCTTGATAATGAAATAGAAAATATACAAAAAAATGAAATAAAAAATGCTAGAGAATCTCATAATAGTATTGGTGGAGTAGCTTTAATATGTGCTAGTAAAGTGCCTATTGGACTAGGTGAGCCACTATATTACAAGTTAGATTCTGCAATAGCTGAAGCAATGATGGGGTTAAATGGAGTAAAAGCTGTTGAGATAGGGGGAGGTATAGAATCTAGCAAAAGATTAGGTAGTGAAAACAATGATTTTATAAGTAAAAGTGGTTTTCTTAGCAATAATAGTGGTGGAATTTTAGGAGGAATTAGCAATGGTGATGAAATCACCATAAAAGTGCATTTTAAACCTACTCCCAGTATATTTTTAACACAAAAAACAATTGATAAACAAAATAATGAAATAGATTTTAACCTAAAAGGAAGACACGACCCCTGTATTGCCATACGTGGTAGTGTGGTAGCAGAAAACTTACTATCTATAATTATAGCTGATATGTTACTTTTAAATACGACTGCCAAAATGGATTATTTAAAAAATATATATAATTAGATTGCATCATAAGACTTAATTTATTTATATAAGAGGCTATGCCTCTTATATAAACTTAGAATAGATATTTATATCCAAGTTGGAATGAAAGTGGAGATTGAACAAATTTATTAGAGTCACTTCCGTGAATATACCAACCCATAATAGGTAATTTAAGTGTAGCATCAATTCTACTATTATTTCCTAATCCAAAAGTAAGACCTACTCTTCCAAAGAATGGAGCAATTCCATCACCTGTTGTAAATTTATTTGTAAATAAATATTCATATCCTACTCCAAGACCACCAAATGCACCAAATGCAAATCCACCTGTATTAACAAAATTTATTATAATATCTGCATTTCCAGTAATATCAATGATGTTAATGCTATTATTTAATCCTCTTGAATAGAATGCTTCTAAAAAGGCTCTAGCTCCAAAATAATTATTAACAAAGCCTTCTGCTCCAAAATTTAGTGAAACACTCCAACCATCAGAATCAAATCTATGTTTATTTTTTGAATCATAAATAGACGAATTAGTAGAGCCATTTGATGCACTCCCATACATTATATAGCCACCATCTGCACCAACAAACATTTTAGCTTGAGATATTGTCAAACAAGCTATTGCTAATATCAGAATCTTCTTCATACATCAATTCCTTTATGTTAATTTAAGTAGAGAAAGAATATCTCTAAAGACACAATCGTCAATTACCAATAAAAGTTAAACTTTTATTGATTAATATAAATTGCAGATAGTATTATAATTAAAAATAAAAAATTTAAACCTTAAAGAATAATGAATTATTAATTAAAAAGTAGAATATTATATATAAAATTACTATAATAGACATTTAAAAAATTTTTAATTAGTTTTTAAAACTAATTAAAATTCTAGTGTTCTTGTTGAAGTTAATGGTATTATTTTATTTGCATCTTTGCCATAGCTTTCTTTTAAAAGTGAGCAAATTGCTTCGTGAGGTCCTTGTGTATTTTTATCTGGCAAACTATTTGGGTTAAAATATAAATCTCCACTTGTTGTAATCTGTATAAGGTCTCCACAAGGCATTGGAACCCTTTGACCATTTACTACCCATTGATAAACTGGAGTAATTGTTCTATCACTAGCAATAGCTTTCATCCATCTTTGTCTATCAAGCCCGCCTACTTCTATCATCCATTCGCTCCAAGTAATCATAGTGCTTTTAGTTGGGTCGTTTGGTGCTGGAGCTTTACTAGCAGTTGTGTCTATATTATCAGCAAAAACTTTTGCTACAATAGCTTTCATAACAGACGATGCATCACTTCTTAAAGTAGCCACATGTGCATCCATTCTAGTAGCAACAAATCTTGGCACTGCTACAGCTGCCAAAACTCCTAAAATTACAACAACAAAAACTAACTCTATCATACTAAAACCATTTCTTTTCATAAATTTTCCTCATTAAATATTAAATAATTTTAAGTAAAGTAAATGAATTATAAATAAAATATTTTTAATGTTTTCTTAAAGAATTATAAAACAAATGAAAACCCAATAAACCTCATTTTGCAGAATCTTTAAAGTCTCTAATTGCTTCATTATATAAATCTAACATTTTATCTACGCATATATTTAAGTCATAATCTTTTGCACTCTTAGAATACTCTTTACCCAACTTATGCAATATGTGCTTATTTTCTATAAAATAATCAATTTTTTGTGCTAAATCTTTAGCATTACCTCTTTTAAACAAACTTCTCTCATCAAGTGTGAATTGTTTTGTAGCAGATAATTTACTATCACTTATTATTGGCACAACTCCACAGGCAATGGCTTCTAATGCAGAAATTGCCTCTCCATCAATATCTGCAGTATGGACATAAATATCCATTTTAGAATATAAATTAATTAATTCATCTTTACTGACAAATCCAAAATCAACTTTATTGCTTAAACTATGTGAAATTTTTTTATAGTAATTTTCACGAGGACCGCTACCTTTTAAGTGAAGTTTAATTTGTTTTTCATATTTGCTTAGTTTAACTGCATTGATTAGAATATCTTGCCTCTTTTCAGTTGAATATCTACCAGTCATTATGATATGAAAAAAATTATTATCTCTTTGTTTTGGTAGTGGCATAAATGAAGCATTAAAACCATTTGATATAACAAAAAGTTTTGAATTAAAATTATTTTTCCTAAGTTCATCTGCAATCATTTTCGATGGACAATGTATGTGCTTGATTTTATAATACATCCTGTGCTTAAAAAGCCAAAAAATAAATTTATGTGCAAATGGAATCCACCTTAAATTAGCATTATAAGTAATATGTTCTGGCTGTAAGTGAAAAGCACCAATATATGGGATTCCCATTTCTCTTGCTATTTTTACACCAACTATTTCTAGTTTAAAAGGAAGGAAAAAATGAATTATATCAGCATCTTTAAATGCCTTTCTTAATATCTTAGAATCCGCATCACCAAAGTGCATATTCTGACTATGTGCTATTTTTGTAACAAATGGAATATAACGCTCTTTTACACAATACATATTATCTCCACTGATATATGGGGCTACTACACGGACAATATGACCTTTATTTTTTAATGTAATACTTAAATTATTTGCACTAACTGCCGTTCCATTACTCTTATTTTTAAAACAATCGACAACTATAACTATAATCAAATAAAAACCTTAAATATAAAATCAAACTATAATTTTACATTTATTAACTTTATAGTTAGATAATAAGAGATTATAGCCTTATACGTTTTATTATAAATTATTTATGTGGCATTTTATGAGGATTCCCACTATTTCCTGCAAAATTTATTTCACCATTAATAATATCATAAGCTTGACCAAAGCCTTTCACAAAACGTCCATTCTTAAAATCTAATTTTATTAAATGAAAATCTTGCATTTTTCTAATAGTTTTAATTCCACTACTTTCTTTATGCTGAAGCTCAAATTCATCAAAAATCTTATCAAACTCCTCTCCTCTAGATATAAAACTAGCCTCACTTCTAAATCTAGCTCTTTTTCTAAGTATGATAGAAGATGCTTTGCTTTCATCTTCTATAAACATTATTTCAATATTTTTAGGATTATTCTTAATGTTTTCATAGTGTTCTGAAACCTCACTAATGTAAATATAGTTTCCCCATTCCGTTTGAATTAATGGTGCATAAGAACACATAACTTTATTATCACTACTAATAGTTGCCATAGATATTGAAGCAAAACCTTTTATAAAAGTTTCTAACTCTTCTTTTACCATAGCAATATTATGCGTTTGTTTTACACTCATACAAAGTTCTATCACAGCATCTTTAAGAGTTTCTTGTGTAGCTTTTTTTGGAAAATCAATATGTAAATTATGGCCATCATAAACAATATCTAATCCATTAAAATCAACACCAATCAATTCTACCTCATCCACCTTGCTTACTCCGCCAAATTTTCTACATAAGTCAATTAAATTATTCCTATGATGATTATTCATATGTGTAATAATATTATCTATACTCATATACTTTCCTTTCAAAAATAAAATTAATAGTTAAATTTTTAAATAAGATATTTTTAAAAACATATAAAGAGTTTAAGAAAATTTTAACAAAATAACTATTATAAATTCAATCTTAATTTAAGAATGATTATTATAATTTAAATAATATATATTAATCAATATTTTTGGAGAAAAAAATGAATATAAAATTTAAAATATTATTAATTATATTACTTATAAAAGTTACTATGGCAACTGAAAATAAAAGCTATAAGAACCTAGAAGAAGTATATATTGGTGAGAGCGTAGTTTCTATATTAGGATTTGATTTACCGATTAAAAATGGTGCAAGTTTATTAATACAAAAAAATAGTTTAGAATCTAAGGGATATCATTCATTAGAGCAAGCATTGATATACCAACCATTAATAACTTTCAGCAATAAAGGATTTGGAAACAATATAGATTTAAGAGGACAAGGAGAAGATGCAAATCGTGCAGTTAAAATTCTGCTAAATCGAGTGCCAATATCATTGCTAGATACAAGCCACGGAGTAGCAGCGTATAATAGCGTAGATATTGATGATATAGAATCCATTGAAATAATACCAGGGGGTGGAGCAGTAGTATATGGAAGTGGCACAAGAGGAGGAGTAGTAAATATAGTTACCAAAAAGCCAAGTAAGAATTTTGCAAGAGCAATTTTAAAACTAAGCAGTGGTGAAAAGCTGGGACTTCAAAGTGGGTCTTTGTCTCTTGCTGGGGGAGGAAAAGTAAGTGATAAGATATTTTTAAGGGGAGATTTTAGTGGCGGATATATCGGAGGAGTTAGAAATGCTAAGGGTATAGCTAGTGATAAAAGCACTATAAATGCGTTTAGAAATGATAATAGCACAAATTTATTTGGGGCATTCCAAGCATATTATGATATAAACGAAAACCATAAACTAGATTTTAATATTAGCTATGGACACTCCTATATAAATACTCCAATATCATATTTAGAATTTACTAAAACACAAGGTAATAGTCGTAATACATCAGTAATTACCAAAAACAATAAAGAGCTAAAAGATGAATGGAATAATCCTGGTGATTATAAATATAAGAATAATATAGATTTTTTAGCTACTTCTCTAAATTATAAAGGAAAAATAAGTAATGAAATAAGCTTAGATGCAATTGCTTTCTATCAGTTTAGCAATCTAAAGTATATAGATTATGAATATTGTCTTAGCACTAAAGCCACAGAAGCCTTTAATTGTCCTGCTGGAATTATGAATATGGGAGGAGGAAGTGGCTTTTTTAATCAAGGTGGTGGGGCAAATGTTAAATTTAAATATGATATTTTAAATAATTCTTTGGTTGTTGGGCTAGATAATATCTTAGAATCTTCAAATAGACTAAATTATATTAATCATATATTCCCAACACGAATTAATAACGCTAATAATACTAATATTTTACAATATATTAGTAATGTAAGAAATAAGGCTACTAAATTAAGTAATAGCCTTTATATTTATAATACCTACAAGCCTATTGATTTCTTTGATCTTGGTGTTGGAGCTAGAGTAGAGTATTCAAACTACTATATTAGCAATGTGCAAGATTATTGGCAAAAGACAAACACATTAGAGAATACAGAATATAATAAATTTTATACTCATACTTCTAGACTTGGATATGCAACAGAGATAGCTCCAAATTTTTATTATAGCAGTACAGGTAATGTATATCTAAGGACAGAACTTGGCTTTATCTCTCCATCTGCCTTTCAAATGATAAATGCAGATCCAAACTCTAGTATCAATAGCAATAATACAGGCAATCTTAATAATATTGAGCTAAATCATGTAAAACCTGAACAATATGTAACTGCAGAAATTGGACTAAAAGATAATATAGACTTTAATGACATATCATTTAATATTTTCTATACACATACATTTAATGAGATTTATGTAAATAATATTACACATGGCACATCTTATACTTATGGAAATCTCGGACAAACTCAAAGATTAGGGG
The DNA here is from genome assembly GCF_003364125.1 of Helicobacter sp. MIT 14-3879. Taxonomy (NCBI): domain Bacteria; kingdom Pseudomonadati; phylum Campylobacterota; class Epsilonproteobacteria; order Campylobacterales; family Helicobacteraceae; genus Helicobacter; species Helicobacter sp. MIT 14-3879. The sequence goes on along the minus strand of NZ_NXLP01000002.1, from coordinate 137,128 downwards.
TTGAATTAGTAGCGGGGCATAGCTTATTTAATAATCGCTTAAGATTCCAAGAGGGAATATCATATATTTATAGCAATATTTTTAAGGCAAATGAAAGTAATGCTAATCTAAAAAATACCTATATACCCTATGTTCCGTGGTTAAAAATTACATTTGCAATAAATGGAGAGGTATATAGAGATGATACTCAAAATATAGAATTATTTATGAATAACGCATATTTTTCTTCTAGTATAGACACAAATAAACATATAATGAATAAAGGAGGATATTTACTTAGTGATTTAGGAGTAAATTATAATATACAAAATTACAAAATAAGTGTTGGTGTTAAAAACCTCTTTAATTATTTTTATGCAACATATCAAAAATATCCACAATATCAACCTGCAATGGGACGAAGCTATTACTTAGAGTTAAGATATGCTTACTAAAAGATTAATTATTTGCTATGTTGTAATTATAATAGCCTATGCAACAATGCTGCTATTTGCTTTAATGATAGGCGAAGAGTATCTAAGCATTAAAGAAGTATTATTTGCTTTATTTAGCGATAATGAGCATAGCATTATTGTTAGAGAACTTAGACTTCCGCGAATTATTTTAGCTATATTAATAGGAATGTTACTTGCCTCATCTGGTGCAATTACACAAAATATATTTTCTAACCCCATAGCAGATCCATATATTATAGGCATTGCTTCAGCAGCTAGCTTTGGAGCAATTATGGCATATATGTTTAAACTACCAGATTATTACTTTGGAATCTTTGGTTTTATATGCTCTTGCCTATTTTCTCTACTTATTTTTATGATTAATAATAAGCATTCTATTGCTACTTTGTTAATTATTGGCATTGCTATATCATCATTTTTAGGAGGCATTACATCGCTTTTGATTTATTATATAGGAGAGGATTCCTTTAAGGTTGTAATGTGGCTTATGGGTTATTTAGGTCTTGCTTCGTGGAATAAAATATCAATTATTATTGCTCCATTGATATTTTGTCTAATATATTTTTATTTACACAGAAATGATCTAAATATAATATTAAGTGGAGATGAAGAAGCAAGAAATCTAGGTGTAGATTCTGTGCGATTAAAACTAAATATGTTAGTTATTTCATCTCTAGCAGTTTCTTTCGGAATAGCCTTTAGTGGATTGATAGGATTTGTAGGGCTTATTATCCCGCATATTATTAGAGTTAGCATCAAGAGCTATAATATGGCTTTAGTGCTTCCTCTTTGCACACTACTTGGTGGAGTATTTTTATTATTTTGTGATACTTTATCAAGAAGCATTATATCACCAATTGAAATTCCAATAGGTGTGGTTAGTGCATTTTTTGGAGCACCAATATTTTTATATCTAACATTAAATTCAAGGAGAGGATTTTGAGCATTAGTATAGAAAATCTATATTTTGGCTACACAAATAATATGTTACTACAAAATATAAACCTAGTGGTAAAAAATGGTGACTTCTTTGGAATATTAGGAGCAAATGGTTGTGGCAAAAGCACTTTACTAAAAAATATACTAGGTTTTTTAAAGCCAAAAAGCGGGATTATTAAAATATTAGATAATAATATAGAAAATTATAGCATTAAAGATTTAGCAAAAATTATAGGTTTTGTTCCACAAAAGTCTGCCATTACTACCCCACTAAAAACTATTGATGTTTTGTTAATGGGAAAATATGCAATGCTAGAACAATATTTTATCTCATATAGCAAAGATGATTATGAGAATGTAGAAAATATTGCAGAAATGTTAAATATCTCAGAGTTTTTATATAGAAACATTTTAAGTCTTAGTGGAGGTGAATTTCAACGAGTTCTTTTAGCTCGTGCAATGCTAAAAAATCCAAAGATTCTTCTACTTGATGAACCTACTAGTGCTCTTGATTTAAACTATGCTATTGAATTACTTAGTATTTGTAAGGAAAAATTTAACAATATTTGCGTAGTGGTGGTATTGCACGATTTAAACCTTGCTAGCTTGTTTTGTAATAAAATAGTTTTTCTAAAAAAAGGTAAAAATCTTTATCAAGGAGGTGTTAAAGAGTTATTCACAAAAGATATTTTAAAAGATGTTTATGACCTAAATTGTGATGTTATAAAGCATAATAATCTACCATTTATATTACCAAGGAGAAAAAATGAAAAAGATAATATTATTAACATTATTTAGTGTTTTTGTATATGCAAAGAATTTAGTAGTGCTTGATAGTGCAAGTATTGAAATAATATATATGCTAAATGCTCAAAACCATATTAAAGGGATAGCAAAATTGCAACAATCAAGCATACACCCAAAAGAAGAGACAGAAAAATTACCAAGTGTAGGGAGCTTCTCAAATCCATCATTAGAAAAAATTATCTCTTTAAAACCAGATTTAGTAATCCTTAGTCAATACTCAATAGGGTTAAAAGAAAAGTTAGAAAATCTAGGAATAGAAACTTTATATCTAGAATCTAAAAGATTAGATGATATATATAGTAATATAACAACACTAGGAAAAATTTTAGACAAAAACAAGGAAGCAGAAGAACTAAAGAAAGATTTTAAAGCAAAGCTAGATGAGCTTTCAAAAGAGCCTATTAAAAGAAGTGCTATTTTTTTATTTTCAAGCTCGCCACTTATGGCATTTTCAAATAATTCACTAATCGCTGATATTTTAAAGATAATTGGCGTTAAAAATCTTTCTCCTGATAGTGATATTAAAAGACCAATTATTACTAGTGAATATATTTTAAAAGCAAATCCAGAGATATTATTACTAGGTATTGAAGCAAATAATATAGAAAATTTACTAAGCTATAATCCAATACTAAAAAATATCACTGCTACAAAAAATAATAATATATTGATTTATAAAAATACTCTTCCTTTAATGCGACTAAGTCCTAATATTATTGATTCAATAAAAGATTTAAAAAGCTTTATTAAATCAAATGTTAAGTAAGAATAGCAGGAGATTCTTATAAAAGAAATTTTATAAGAATTATCTTTTAGAAAATTGAGGGCTTCTTCTGGCTTTTCTTTTCCCATATTTTTTACGCTCAACAACTCTAGAATCTCTAGTCAATAAACCATTTGGCTTTAAAATACCCCTAAATGATATATCATACAAACTTAATGCTTTTGAAATTCCATGTCTTAATGCTTCAGCTTGTGCATTATATCCACCGCCAAATGTAATAGCAACAATATCTATGGATTTTTCTTGCTTTGTTAATACTAGCGGTTGTATAACTTTCATTTTAATAGCCTCATGCCCACCTAACCAATCATCTAAACTCTTGTCATTAATTAGTAATTTGCCCTTTCCGCTTTTAATCCAAACTTTTGCTACTGCGCTTTTTCTTTTTCCTGTTGCATAAACTTTTGTCATATTTTATTAGTCCTTTTTGCTTTTATTGATTTGTGCGGTATGTGGATGTTCTTCTCCATTATAAATTTTTAACTTCCTAATCATTGCTTTTCCTAGTTTTGTTTTAGGTAACATTCCCCTAACTGCTAATCTAAATAATTTCTCTGGGCTTTTTTCTAACATCTCTGCTAAAGTTTTTGACTTTGTGCTTCCAAAATAACCAGAATGAGTAAAATATTCTTTAGAATCTAGTTTTAATCCACTAAATTTAACTTTATTTGCATTAATTATTACAACAAAATCACCACAATCAACATGAGGTGTATAACTTGGCTTATGCTTGCCTCTAAGATAAATAGCCACTTTGGTAATAAGTCTCCCAAAAACCTCATCTTTTGCATCTAGCACAATCCACTCGCGATTTATATTAGTATTTTTAGCCATCGTAGTTAGATTCATAATACGCCTTTATAATTTAAAAATTAAAAATGAGATTTTAATTAAGTAATCTTATATAAACCTTAATTTAAGTAATTATTAATAAATCTATAATATTAACTTAAGGCATTTATAATCTTTATAAATAATGTTGTTCTTGGAAGCTAAGAATATTTTTTGTATTATCATCTATGCTATATGATTCATCATATTGCTTTTTAATAATTTCTCTTAAAATACTTTTTTGCTCTTCATCGCTTAAGATTCTATCAACAATACTATAAAGTTGAATATTTTGACATAAAATATCAAAAGATTTTTGCCTATCTTGAATAAATAAATTATTATCTTTTTTATAATCAAAAAGGCGTAAAATCACTCTATCATATACTTTTAGAGCTAGATTTTTAGGTTCTATTGTATCTATTAAAAACATTTTTGTATTATCTACCGCCTTATATTTATCAGATAAATTCATATTTATTAATACAGGAAGTAAAATAAAAAGCCTATCAATCCTAGAACCAAGAGCTCTTGTCTGTAATTTAATGAAGATTCTATCAATGAAGCTATATTTATATAAATCTATTATATTTAAGTGATTAAAATTAAATTTAGCTTCCATTATGATTTGCTTTGTTGCTCATTAATTATTTGCGTTCCAATACCATTTGATGTAAATAACTCTAATAAAATAGAATGCGGGATTCTACCATCTATTATATGCACTTTTTTTACACCATTTTCAATACAAGATATGCAAGCATCAATCTTTGGTATCATTCCTCCTGTTATTACACTAGAATCTTTATATTTCTTAGCATTTTTTGGTGTAAGTGTAGCAATTAATTCACCTTTTTCATCTAGTATCCCTTTTGTATCAGTTAAAAATATAACTTTATTTGCATTAATTGCCTTTGCAATTTCACAAGCAACACTATCTGCATTTATATTAAATCCTGGGTGATTAATGTTATCACCAAAAGCAATTGGTGAGATTATTGGCACGAATCCATCATTTAATAATTTCATTAAAACATCTATATTCACTTTTGTAATCTCCCCAACATAGCCAAAAGCATCAAAGTCTTTTGGCTTTGCTTCAAACATAGAAGCATCTTTACCACTTATTCCAACTGCTTTTATTCCATAATGGCTAAAGAAAAATACCAACTCCCTATTTATATCACCACTTAAAACCATCTCAACAACTTTCATTGCCTCTTTTGATGTTACCCTTATACCATTTATAAATTTACTTTCTATGTTTAAAGTTTCTAGCATAGAGCTTATTTTTGAACCCCCACCGTGTATTATCACAGGCTTAATTCCTAACATATAAAGGAGTATTATATCTTTAGCAAAATTCTCTTTTAATTCTATATTTTGCTGTGCAGAACCACCATATTTAATAACAATAATGCTATCTCTAAACTTTTTAATATAAGGTATAGAATCTACTAATATATTAGCAATTTTAATTTTTCCTAACAATTTTTAACCCTAATTTAATATTATTTAAAATGTTGAATTAGTATTATATCTAATCATAGATAGCTGTGATATTGAAATTCTAATGAGGGAGATAATTATGAATATAGTAATGCTTGATGCACTTACACTTGGAGAAAGCAACCTAAAAGAAATAGAAAAACTTGGCAAATTAACAATATACCAAACAACAAGCAGAAAAGATATTATTAAGAGGGCAAAAGATGCTGAAGTAATCCTAATAAATAAAGTTATATTAGATGAAAAGATTCTAAATGCTCTACCAAATTTAAGACTTATTTGTATAACTGCAACAGGAATGAATAATATTGATTTAGAATGTGCAAAAAAATTAAATATTGAGGTTAAAAATGTAGCAAATTATAGCACTCAGGCGGTAGCTCAACATACATTTATGCTAGTTTTAAATATCATTGGTAGGTTAAATTATTATGATGAATATGTCAAAAAGGGTAAATGGGCTAAAAGCAAAATTTTTTGCCATTTAAATAGCAGTAATGAATTATATGAATTGCAAAATAAAACTTGGGGAATAATAGGCTTTGGAAATATTGGTAAAGAAGTAGCAAAAATTGCCAAAGCATTTGGAGTAAATATAGTGTATTATTCAACAAGTGGTAAAAACTCTAGTAAAGACTTTAAGCAAGAAACAAACTTATCTAGCCTATTTAAAAATAGTGATATTATATCAATCCACGCTCCACTAAATGAAAAAACAAGAAATCTAGTTACAAAAAAAGAGGTAAATTTGCTAAAAAAAGATGCTATTTTAATTAATGTAGGACGAGGTGGGATTGTTAATGAAAAAGACTTAGCAAAAGCAATTGTAAAAAAAGATTTTTATTTTGCTTGTGATGTGTTAGAAATAGAGCCAATGACAAAAAATCATCCTTTTTTAAATAAAAAACTTAAAAAAAAGATTTTAATAACACCACATATTGCTTGGGCTTACAAAGAAACTAGAGATAGGTTAATGAGAGGTGTAGAAGAAAATATAAGAAGCTTTATATCCAAGAAATAAGTTTAGATTCCTTTTTAAAAGAATCTAAGGATTTAGAGAAATATTTTATATTTATCTAACAAGCCTAAAACTATCATTTACAAAATATAATAAGACTAAAGTTTAAATTAGAGCATAAATAAGGTGTTTTGTTATTTCTTTAATTTATAATAAATATAAAGTATTGACTTTTTGAATACATTGTGTAATATATTTTCAAAACACTTGTAAATACTAAATTACTTTTAATTCTAAAAATAGCTTTATCGTTATTATTGTTATCTTTAAACTTTAGTTGAACAATCTTAATGGTTTAAAAAGCTTATTAAATCCTAACTAGCTTTGGAAATCAATGATTATCATTCCAGAAAATTTTTCAATATTGCCTTCTTTCTTATAAAATTCTACTCTAAATTTTGAGCTTGTTTTATCAATAGAAAATTTATCAATTAAATCATCTCTTTTTATAGTTATCCCTGCTTCAGTGTCACTATTACCAAGCTTGTTAGAAGAATAACCTATGATATTTACACGATATGGAAGCATATTTACACTAAAACTATCTTTTACTTTTATTATTGTTCCTATTGGAATCTCCACTTCATTATCATCGACTACCAAAGAGACATTTTTTAAACTATCATCAAAATCTATAAAAAATGGCTTTAGATATACGATATTTTTATTGCCATTTTTGATTCTAAAATTATTACCATCTTCAAAAAGCCATATAATAGGGGTGTTTGAGTAGAATCTTAAATTATCTTTTTGAATTGGAAAATAATTTAAACTATTTTTTATATTATATAAAGGAAGCTCTATAATATCGTTAATAACAATATTCATATTTTTATCGTTAATTAAGTTTTTAATATTACTTGTATTTAACTCAAAATCTTTCTTAAACTCAATATTCATAATCTTAAACATACCTTCTATTGCAAGTAGATGATAATATACTCTCTGTTCTAATGGGAGGCTTTTTGAAGCTTCATTTGCAAATGCCATTTTTTTATTAATAGTAGCAAAGTATGTAAGACTCTTACTTTGTTCTATATCACCTTGTGCTGTATTTGTATTACGGACATGATAACGATGTAGATTGTCTAATAAATTATTGTTTATATGGTTTACAATTTCATTTATATTGATATTTAAATCATCATATTCAAATAATGTGTTTTGATCAATTATGGAGCAATTACCCCATCTACTTTGATTTAATAGGTTATTAATATATCTATCACGATAAAATCCACTTCCATCATGAAGGTGTAAAACTCTAACAACATCATCATCTAATATTATTTTTTTAATATCTTGGATAATTTTATATTCTGGGTCATTTATAGATAATTCAGCAAATTTCCTATTCATATCTCCATAAATTCCACGATTATTTTTTAAAATACTATATTGATTTAAATTTGGGACAACCCAAACATTACCATTTAAGATTTTATAGTGTTTTATTAGAATTGATGTTGCATTAAATGCACCGGGCTCATCACCTTGAATCCCAGAGAGTATTAATAAAGCAGGTCTATTTGTAGGGGTAACAGAATCTAACTTATATAAGCTAAAATCTATAGGTTTAGAATGAAGTATTACAAAAATAATTAAAAATAATAACTTTCTCAAAAATCACCGCCATATTGATTAAAAATTAGAAAAATTATATCAAATTATCTCTAAATATTATATGGAATAAAATTTGCTTTATTTTGAAAAATACTGCTCAATAATCAAGGAGAAAATGGTGCAAAAAAATATACTAGCTACCTTAAAAAAACATATTGATAGTGGCATAATAGAAGCTACACCAAAAAAAGTAACAAAAATACAAATTCACAACTTTGGAGAAAATATGAAAGGAATAAATGAATTCATCGGTGCAACCCAAATTTTAAGTATAAATTTGTCAAAGATTAAAAATTTAAGTGAAAAAATTGAGTGGATTAATGAATTATTAAAGCAAGAAGAAAATAAAAATACTGCTTCTATGTTAAAAACACAAAAAAACGCACATTTAGCAAATATAAAATTTGTAATTGATGGTGCTGTGTTTATGGGTGTAAAGCTATTTGATACAAAACTATCTTGCATAGTAAATAAAATGATATTTAATTTAAATATAGAAAATCCACTAAACTACATAGATAATAATATGTTTGAATATTGTAATGAAAAATTAGACGAAATAAACTTAATAATGGAAAAGATTAATAGTAGATTAAATGATGTAGATAAAGATTCCAATTCTATTGGTTACAATGAAAGTTTTAAAGAAAATCCTTTTATAAAGCTACTTTAAGGTAAATTAATTTACCTTAAATGGATTATCAACAACCTTTTTAGTATCAACTATATATGGTATTAATGCCATATGTCTAGCTCTTTTTATAGCTACTTCAACTCTCTCTTGCCATTTTTTTGTATTACCAGTTAAGCGACGAGGCATAATTTTATATCTTTCTGATAAAGAATATTTAAGCATATCGATATCCTTATAATCAATAAATTCTATTTTTGCTTCTGTATATTTGCAATACCTTTTTGAATATTTTTTTCTTTCGTTCATTTTTATTTCTCCTTTAGAATGGTATTTCATCATCTATATTAATTTCTGGTATATTTTTTTGTTGATTTTGACTAGAATTATATTCACTATTATTAACATTATAATTATCTTCATAGCTACTTGTATAATTACTATTATTGGAATGATTATTATCAATTCCTGTTCTACCTAACATCTGCATAGATTCTGCTGTAATTGTATGTTTACTTTTTTTAGCACCACTTGTATCATTCCAAGTTTCTAAAGTAAGCCTTCCTTCAATTAAAACTTGTGAGCCTTTTTTGAGGTATTGGTTAGCAACTTCAGCAGTCCTGCCAAATAATTTTACATCAACAAAGCAAACTTCCTCTCCTTGACTTCCATCTTGCTTTTTAAACCTTCTATTACTAGCAAGTCCAATGGTAGCAACAGCACTTCCACTAGGAAGGTATCTTAACTCTACATCTCTAGTAAGATTTCCTATCATTATTATTTTATTAAACATTTATTATTCTTTAATTTCTATATTTTGTGTGTCTTCTGTTTCTTGTCTTATTGAAATATTATCATTATTTTCTTTATCTATTATAGCCTTTTTCTTATGAGGAACAGGCGGAATCTTTCCATTTGACTTATCTACTAATGTTTGCCAAGTCTTTTGTTCTGTCTTATTTTTATAGTTAATTATTATAAATCTAATAACATCTTCACTAATTCTATAATTTCTCTCAAGTTCAGTTATTAAATTTGGCTCTGATTTGAAATAGATTACATAATAATAACCTCGCTTATTTTTCTTAATTTCATAAGCAAGATTCCTCATACCCATATTAATACAACCCTCAATAGTAGCATTATTATTTATCAAAATATTTTTAATAAACTCTATTTTTGCATCTATTTCTTCTTGTGTAAGAGTTGGTTTTAAAATAAACATTGTCTCATAAAATCGCATATTTTCTCCTCTTGGTTTCTGCCTTAAATTTACTAACTTAAAGCAAGGAATTTAAAAAGTTTTAATTCTACTTAATTATTGCTTGCAGTTTTATTAAATTAGCAAAAGAATTTTTTTCTTTTCCATTAATAATATTTGAACGCCATTCATTTAAAATCCAAAAAATACCTAAATATTGTGCCTCTCTTAATTTCATAGCATATCTAGTATATTTTTCTTCAGCCTGCTTTGGCAAAGAATGTCCTAAAATTTCATTTGAATTCACATTTCCATTTTGTTTAATATAAGCAAAAAATAAAAATAGTCTATAAAAATACCCCTGTAAAGAACGAATAAAATCAATATCTTGAACTCCCTCTTCTTCAATCTTTGCAATAATTTTAAGATAATCTCCTTTATCAAGTAATGCTTCGCAAAACTCTTCAATACTATTTGTATATAACCCATAAGATAATTGATTGATAATTTCTTTAGTGATTTCCTCACTAATAACTACAAATTTATTTAACTCATTTACACAAAGACTTAAGTCTTTATTTTGAATCTCATAAAGATAATTTAACGCAACATCACTAATCTTTAACTTTAATGACATTGCACAATGTTTTAATAAATCTAGTGCTTCTTTTTGGGTTGGGTTAAAAAACCTAACAGAAACAAATTTTTGAGTATTAAACAAAGAGCTGATAGCCTTTGAAGCTCTAATATAATCTATTGAATCTTCATTATAAAATTCTATTATTAAATAACTTGTTTGATTATTTTTAAGAATCTCTAAAAAACTAAAAATTTCAGTATCTTTTGGCTTTTTTTTATAATCCTTTATCTTATAAAGCTTGATTATAATTAAGCTAATTGAAGAAAATAATGATTGCTGTGAGAGTAAATCTCGTATCATAGGAGGATTATATTCTTCAAAATAAAAACTAAAAATATCAATTTGATTGTCTTTTTTAATTAAATCTCTTATTTTATTTGAATAAAAATTAATCAAAAAATCACATTCTCCATATAAAAATGTAGCTTGCGGAATCTGTGTTTGTAATAAAATATCAAAATCTTTTTTATACATTTATCTTCTATATTATCCTTGCTTGTATTTTTAAACTTTCTATATCACTAGATATAATTTCTGCTCTTAAGATTGTAAATTTATCATAACTTTTGTCTAAAAAGATTCTAGCATTATGTGGGATAGTCTTTGCTATGCAAGGAATATTATTATCTACTACTATACATTTTACTATATCACCTTTATTAAAGTATCTTGCAAATTTTCTATCTATAAAATCAAGTTCTATTTTTGATACCTCTTTTTCTAAGAAATTGATTTTAGAACAAATCACTTCAATATTTGATTGTAAAAATGCTAGATTTTTATAGTCTTTTGCAATGATTGATTTTAAAATTCTATGAACAATAATATCTCCATACCTTCTAATTGGTGATGTAAAATGAGAGTATCTATCAAAACCAAGTGCAAAATGCTCTGAAACTTTAGATGAATACATTGCCTTTGGCATATATGAAATAATTGTTCTATCAGCTTTACTAACTAAAATATTGCTATCTTTATTTTTTTTATAAAAACTTTTAATGCTTTTTTGGATATTTAAAATATTTTTATATAAGTCTTTAGCTTTTTTTAATGCTAAAAAGCTAAATTCATTAAAAAGTAAATTCATATTTTTAGGACTAATTTTATTGTGTATTCTAAAAATTCCAACATTATTATCACTCATCAAAATTGCACTTTGTTTATTTGCTAAAAGCATACATTCCTCTACTAAATGATTAGAATCTAGCTCATGTTCCAATTTTATATCATTTATTAAAAAGCTAGAATCTAAGCTTATTTTTACATCATTACTACTAAATTCAAAAGAATTATTTAATCTTTTTTTTCTTAATCTTGAAGTAAGAGAAAAAAGATTAAATAACATACTATCTTGCTTTAACATTTCATTTGCTCTTTTATAGCTTAAATTATTTTCTACCTTTATAATTCCTTCAAACAACTTTACATCTGATACTAGTAGAGTTTTTTTATTAATTTTTAATTGAAAAATAAATGCAAGTCTATTTTGTCCTTTTTTAAGAGAGCACATATTATTACTTAAAATTGGCGGTAGCATAGGAATTGCAGTATGTGGAAAATAAATGCTAAATCCTCTATTATAAGCCTCATTATCAAGCAAACTATTTGGGGTAACATAATAACTCACATCAGCAATTGCAATATATAAATTACTACCATCATAAAACAAAGCATCATCAAAATCTTTTGCATCATCTGGGTCTATTGTTACAAATGGAAGGTTAGTTAAATCAACTCTATCTTTAAAATCACTAGTTTTAATCTCAAAATCAAAGCTATTTGCATACTCCAAAACTTCTTTAGAAAAATCTAGACTTTTATTATAGCTTTTTAGGGTTATTTCTAAATCATTCTTTGCCTCATAAATTAAACCAATAACATTTAAAATTTTATTATCACTAATTTCAAACATACAACCTAAGGGCAAGGTTCTAAGCGATTTTTGTGATACTTTTATAGGGAGTTTCTCTTGTGTTTTTAAATTAAATATTTTATATTCATTTTTATATACTTTTAGGATTCCAATACATTTATCTATATTTCTGTGCAATACTTCTATTATTTTAACTTTTGCTCTAGTATCTTTTCTTAAACTACCCTTCTTGCTAAGTTTTGCTAAAACAATATCATTAGGAAGAATCCTATCTATATTCCTACTTATTATTTTTGGGTCTTTTTTAATTGGATTTATGGTTTTTAAAAAAGCTACTACATCTCTATTACCAACTTTTATGGAAGAATAACTTTTTGATATATACCCAATAAAAAAATCTTTTTTTAATCTAAACTTTGATTGGTATTTTTCAATTGCCTCTAATTTATCTAATCTATCAAAAACTTCTCTTTTATTACTTGGAATCTTACTTATTCCATAGATTAATGATAATAAAAAATTCTCCACAAATAATTAATTGGTATTATCTACAATATAGTTATTGAAAGTATTTAAGTTTATATTAATATTGTTTTCTTTTATAAAAGTTAATGCGTTTATTATCTGCTCTTTTGTATATTGCTTATGTAAGTTAATGCACTTTAAAGCAAGTTTTAGTGGATTTGCAGTTTCTGAACCTTCTTTTGTATTGATAGCCCTTATTGTATCAATTAATATACTCTCAAAATTCCAATGTTCAAAAAGCATAACAGTTACATCTACGCTATTGATTCCAAAAAATTCACTCTCAATATCTAAAAACAAATCTGATTCTTTTATTTTATTCTTAAATTCTTGTAAATTTTCTAAACTTAAAGCTTCATTTGACAAAATAAGTATGCCTGAAGTCATCAAAAATGATGCAGGAAATATTACTTCTTTTAGCTTGGAATCTGCACTTTTATAAATCTCTATTAAGAATTTATTATATTCTCTACAAATATCTAAATATGAATTTATAGAAATTCCATAAGACTCAAAGCTAATTTTCATATTTTTTCGTATTACAGAAGACATTACAAAACCCTTAATAGTCCCCATGCCAAATAAAGAAACAGCTTGATGAATGCTTAATATTTCTCTTGTAAAACCATAGATTGGAGAATTTGAGATTCTAAGTATATCTATCACTATTCCTGGGTCTTTTTCTATAACTTTAACTAAATCTGATATGCTTGAATTTGGGTCTTGACAAATACTACAAACATCTCCTACTATGCTAGATAATGCAGGAAATGATGAAATATTTTTAATAACTGAATTATAAATATCTTGCATATTTAGTTTCCTTAAAAAATCAACCTTACAATTTAAAAAAGCAGGATATTAACATTAAGTTTTTTAAAACTCATTTAAAAAATTGCAATACTAAATAGCATTTTAAGTAAAATCAATTATAATTTACCTTTTTTAAATCAAAATTAAAGGTAAAAAAATGGCTTTAAATGTGTATTATGACAAAGATTGCGATTTAAATCTAATTAAGAGTAAAAAGGTGGCAATTATTGGGTTTGGCTCTCAAGGGCACGCACACGCTGAAAATCTTAGAGATTCTGGAGTAAATGTAGTAATAGGATTGCATTCTAATTCAAAATCTAAAGAAAAAGCACAGGCTAAAGATTTTAAAGTTTTAAGTGTAGCAGAAGCTACAAAAGAAAGTGATGTAATTATGATTTTAATTCCTGATGAATTACAATCTGAAGTGTTTGATAGTGAGATTCTGCCAAATCTTTCTCCTAGCAAGACTATTGCTTTTGGACATGGCTTTAATGTTCATTTTGGACAAATAAATGCTCCTAAAGATATAAATGTAATTATGATAGCTCCAAAAGCACCTGGACACACAGTTAGAAGTGAATTTGTAAGAGGTGGTGGAATTCCAGATTTAATAGCAGTAGCAAATGATTATGATGGAAACTCAAAAGCCTTAGCTATGAGTTATGCCTGTGCAATAGGTGGTGGAAAAACAGGCATTATTGAAACAACATTTAAAGATGAGACAGAAACTGACCTCTTTGGCGAGCAAGCAGTGCTATGTGGCGGTATAACAAGCTTAGTAAAGGCAGGATTTGAAACATTAATAGAGGCTGGATACCCCGAAGAAATGGCTTATTTTGAATGCTTACACGAATTAAAACTAATTGTTGATTTAATATATCAAGGTGGATTAGCAGATATGAGATATTCTATATCAAACACTGCAGAATATGGTGATATGGTAAGCGGACCTAGAGTTATTAACGATTCATCTAAAAAAGCAATGAAAGAGATTTTAAAGGATATACAAGAAGGTAGATTTGCAAAAGACTTTATTTTAGAAAAAAAGGCAAATTATGCAAGAATGAATGCCGAGAGAAAAAATCTAGCAAATCATAAAATAGAACAAGTAGGAAATAGGCTTAGAGGAATGATGCCTTGGATTAATGAAAGCAAACTAATAGATAAAGATAAAAATTAATGCGTAGAATCTATTTAATACACGGCTTTGAGTCATCACCAAATAAGCATTGGTTTAAATGGCTGAAAAATACTGCCTTAAATGATAATATTGAAGTTACAATCCTAGAGATGCCAAATTCATCAAACCCAAAGCTATCTAGTTGGATAGAAAAGATGCAAAATGATATTAAATCATTGGACAGTGAAGTCTATTTAATAGGGCATAGCTTAGGTGGTATTAGCATTTTAAGGTTTATAGAAACTATAAGTGTAGATTCTAACATTGGGGGCTTTATACTCGTATCTGGCTTTTGCGAACCATTGCCTGAACTTCCTATTTTAGATGAATTTACAAAAGAAAAACTCAATGTAGATAAAATTAAAAAAATAGCTAAAAATCGTGTTATTATTGCTGCAAAGGATGATTATATAGTGCCATATTACATGAGTGAAAATCTTGCAAAAAAAATTGATGCAAAATTTATTCTTTTAGAAAAAGGTGGGCATTTTATGCAAGAAGATGGGGTGTTAGAACTTCCTATTCTTTATAATTTAATTAAAAATTAATATTATTCTCCTCTTTTAAAAAGGGAGAATACATTTATTGTCGCATTCCAAAAGTAATAGCATATACTTCATTTCTTAAATCAAACATAGCATCTTTTGGAGGTAAAATTCCACTAGGCAAGATAGAAGGAAAATAAACATCTTGATTACAATCCTTACCATCATATTTATTTACAACCAATGTTCCAAATAAGGCTTCTTTATGTTTTCCAAGCCATCTAGCATTAATATTATCTATTTCGTCATTTTTATTAGGGAATACAAGATACATTTCATATTTTACTGGAGCATTCTTTAGACTATTTTTAAAATTATCTTCTAAAAAATCATTGCCTAACTTATCTAATTCTTCATTACTTAGAGAACTCTCGCCTGCAATAGGAACAAACTTCCATCTAGCAAATATTTCTTTATTATCTTTAGTTTTAAAGATAAAAGCATGGACGCTATGAAATGTCGTATTAGCAAAATTTGAAGTAATAGGCAAAGTTTTAATATAAGTATCATAGTTTTTTAAAGAAGGGTTAGCCTCAATAGTCTCTTTAATCTTTTTTATATTAGGCTTTCCATCTTCTGGAATTCTTGCAGTAAGATGTCTTTTCATATCCTCAGGTGTTCTTGCAAAATTTATCTATGCATTACTCATTACCAATACCCAAGGCTCTTTTCCATCCATTTTAATTGCAATTCCTCTGCTTTTATCCTTATCGCTAATTTTTGGATTCCCACCACCTAATGAATACCTAACAAGCGATGGAATAGAATCTTGTTCTAAAATAGGAATATTGTATTCTTTTAATAAAGCCTTATTTGGAATAAATTCACCTGAAGTGCAGAATCCTTTATTGTGATTAACTTTTCTATGAGAATCTTTTGGGTCTCCTCCAACTTTATAGAATAAATCTGCTATTTCTTGTGCAGTTATTTTGTTACTTTTATTATTATGGTTATCAGCAAAAATATTACTTGTAAAAACCAATTCTCCTAAAATTATAGTTGTTTAAGTTAAAAACCATTAATTCTCCAAATTTAAAATATTTGAAAAATTTGGAGAATTAACTATTATATTTATCAACTAAATATTGAATAAATTCTCCTATTTTCTCACCAATATTAATTTTTAAGAGCTTGTTATGTAACTTATTTCTATCTTTTAGTTTTTTTAGCGTTTTTAAAAGTGATTTAATTTGATAGGTATTATTTGCTACTCTAAGTCCAACCTTTTGCCATGCTCTTAGTTGGTAGCTTTGATTTGAAGCAATTTCTAAAGCTATTGTAGGAGTGCAAGTAGATTGTAACTCTACCATAGTTACACCTCCCCCACTTATGGCTAAATCACAATCTAACATAAGATTCTTTAACACTCTTGCAGAAATGTTTGAATGAATATTTGTATTAAAGCCATAGTTTAGTGGCTTATGTTTATTAGAAACTACTACATCAATGTCAGCATAAACTATTTCTTTTTCTATTATTTCTAAAACTTTTTGTGTGTTATTATTATAATCATTACCGCCAAGGGCTATTAAAACTCTAGTTATATCTTTATTTATTGTTTTAACCTCTCTTTGCAAGAACTCATTTCTAAGAAGACCGTATTCAATCCCACTAAAAATGGTATTTTCTACATCAATATAATACTTACTAGCATTCAAAGCACCATTAAAAATTATAGCTCCTCTAGGATATTTCATTCTACTAAAATCATCAAAGAATACACATACCTTTGCGTTATCTACAAGATATTTACAAAATTCAAAATTTGCATAATAAGAATCTATTATAACTAATGGTTTGTTCTTTAATATAGATTCTAATTTTTTAGCTTCACTTTCAGCTAACCAATTAAAATTAATGCAATTATCACTAATAAAGTCTCCACGATTATAAATTTCTACATTAAAATTTACCTTTTGCAAGAAATTTTTTAATGCTGTGCATCTACTTAAATGCCCCAAACCAAAATTATTTCCTGCTTCTGTCAAAATTATTGCTTGCATAATATTTTATACTTTATTTCTGCAATTTCCCAATCTTCTTGGGTATTAATATCTACTACATTTATTTGAGGTAGTATCACAACACTAGAATCTACACTAAAAATTGGCTTTTTATTTAAAAAACTGCTAGCATAGCCAAAATAAAATTGTCCTGCATCATAATAAAAAGTCTCTAAATCCTGCGAGCGATATGAAGTAAAATTTTCATTTAGTAAGCATAATTTTTCATTTTTAATATAAAAACTTCTAAGTGGATTTGAGTTAAATTCACAAGCACTAAAACAATAACTTCCCTCTTTTAATCTAAAATATGCTTCTTTTAAAAAATCTATTTTTAAAAGTGGTGAAGTTGGATAAATACAACAAACAATATCATTAGATTCTAGACCTAGATTGCTTACTTCATAGCTTATAACATCTAGTGTTGTGCTGTTATCATCACTTATGTTACTTGGACGAAGTGAGGGGACCTCAGCATTAAATTTTAATGAAACTTCTCTTATTTCAATACTATCTGTGCTAACTATTACTCTATCAAAAATATCTGATTGCAAGGCAGTTTCTATCGAATATGCTATTATTGGCTTTCCACAAAAATCTTTAATATTTTTATTTGGTATTCTCTTACTTCCACCTCTTGCTGGAATTACTGCAATATTCATATATACTTCTTTAATAATCTCTTTAATAAGGCCACGCTTGTTCTAGCTCTGCACTGCCCCATTTTTTATGTCTTTTGTTGCTTATATCGCCCTCACTTGTATAATTTAATTTTAATTCAGAAATAAATTTAGATTCTATTGTATTATCTGAAGTAATATCATATGGACGTATTACCCCACTTAAAAGTATCATTTTCTTTTCACCATCAACCATAATCTGCCTTGTGCCTTCAATATAATAATTGCCATTATTTAGCACTTTTATAACCCTAGCTGATAATTCAAACTCTACATTCTCATTCCTATTTTGAGAACCTCCACCATTAAAAGCCGTGTCGGAGTTAGCTAAATTAAGATTAAATGCTGTTCCATTTTGAAACTGCTCAACATTTTGTGCTATATCTTGATTTGTGCCATTATAATTTAATGCAGGAGCATTTAAAGTTCCCTCCTGTGTGCCATTATAGGTTTTTTGTGTGCTAAATGATGCAGAAGAACTTTCATTTACCTTAACCAATAAAATATCATTGACCCTCATAGCCCTTCTATCTGCAAACATAGGTCTCTCTCCTTGACCAAAAAGAGAACCTAGTTTGGGGAATTCTTCTATAAAATCCTTTTCTGGCAAATCCTCTACATATTTTGGGGGGCTAAAATCCATTACAGGATCTGCATAAAGAATAATAAAAGCAAATAGTGCTAGAAACTTTTTCATTTAAACTCGCTATAAAATTGATATAATTTAAATTTAAAATTAAAAGCAAAGTTTATTCCAAAAATAAGGAAACTTAAAATGACTATAAAAGAAAAATTAAATAATGATCTAAAAAATGCAATGAAAAATAATGATACTTTTACAAGAGATACAATTAGGCTGCTAAATTCTGCATTTAAACAAATAGAAGTTGATAAAAGAATAGAAATTAATGATGATGAGGCAATAAAAATTCTACTAAGTGCAAAAAAACAGAGATTAGATTCTATTGAAGCTTATAAAAAAGCTTTTAGAGAGGATTTAGTAAAAAAAGAAGAGCAAGAGCTAGAAATAATCTTACAATATCTACCAAGAGAACTTAGTGATAATGAATTAGAAGCAAAGCTAAAAGAAATAATACAATCACTAAATGTAAGTAGCATAAAAGACTTAGGAAAAGTTATGGGAGCATCTAAAGGCTTATACAGCGTAGCTTCTGGCAATAGAATTAGTGCAATGGCAAAAAAATTACTTGAAACCTAGAGAGACATTAAACAAGGCACTTTATGTCATATAACAAGCTAAAGAGATATTGTTGGGCAGAAATTAACATAGCAAATTTTACTAATAATCTACACATCATAAAAAATAAACTAAATAAAAACACAAAGATTCTATGTGTAGTAAAAGCAAATGGCTATGGACACGGAGCTATAAAGCTTGCAAAAGCCGCTCTAGATTTTGGAGTGTATCAACTAGGTGTTGCAACACTTGAAGAAGCAATGGAATTAAGAGAGAATTATAAAAATGCTAGAATTTTAATTCTAGGATACACACCACCAAATTTAGCAAAAGAAGTAATTAAAAATGATATTGAACTTTGTGTGTATCATAAAGAAGTTGCTATTGAGCTTTCAAAAGAAGCTAAAAAACAAAATAAAGTAGCAAATATACACATTAAACTTGATACAGGCATGGGAAGGATTGGCTATACATGGAATAAAAAAAATTTAGATGAAATTCTATATATAACAAAACTAGATTCTATTAATATAAAAGGTGTTTTTACACATTTTTCAAGTGCTGATGAATTAAATTGCCAATACACAAAAAAACAATATAAAATTTATAATAAATTTATAGAATTTTTAAATAATAATAGGGTTAATAATTTTATTAAGCATTGTTCAAATAGTGCTGGAATAATTACCTATCCAAATGCTATTGAAGATATGGCTAGAATTGGAATTATCGCCTATGGATTAAAACCTAGTTTAGACATTAATATAGAGGGATTAAAAGCAGTAATGAGTTTAAAGGCAAAAATTGTACATATA
Organism: Helicobacter sp. MIT 14-3879; assembly: GCF_003364125.1. Taxonomy (NCBI): domain Bacteria; kingdom Pseudomonadati; phylum Campylobacterota; class Epsilonproteobacteria; order Campylobacterales; family Helicobacteraceae; genus Helicobacter; species Helicobacter sp. MIT 14-3879. The sequence goes on along the minus strand of NZ_NXLP01000002.1, from coordinate 117,058 downwards.
AAAACACTTCCAAAAAATTGTAGTATAAGTTATGGAAGAACTTATACTACAAACAAAAAAGCAAAAATTGCTACATTACCATTAGGCTATGCAGATGGATATATGAGGCTTTTATCAAATAAAGCTGAGGTTTTAGTAAAGTCAAAAAGAGCTAAAGTGGTAGGTAATATATGTATGGATCAATGCACTATTGATATTAGCAATATAGATAATGTAAAAATTGATGATGAGGTAACTTTATTTGGCTATGATAAATTTAACAATGAGTTAAGTGTAGATGAGTTAGCAAAACATGTTGGAAGTATTAACTATGAAATAATATGTGCTATTTCAAATAGAGTTCCTAGAATCTATATTGATAAGTAGTTTTATAAAAAATTATCAAAAAATCTATAAGATTTTTTAAATACCTATTTTTAAATAAACTGTTAAATTAATTAAAAAACTCTAATTCATTATACATACTATCGCGTAATACGGGGATAAAACCGGCATCTTTGATTTGTGATATTAAGTCATCCTTACTCATTCCTTTTTTACTATTTGCTCCAGCAGCACTTTGGATGTTTTCTTTTTCAATAGTGCCATCTATATCATTTGCACCAAATTCCTGTGCCACTATGGCTAGATTAATACCTAAAGTTGCCCAATAAGCTTTAATATTTGGTAAATTTGGTAGTAAGATTCTACTAATTGCAATAGTTTTTAATATCTCTATACCACTTGGAAAATCAGTAATATTTAAAAAATTATTATGTCTTTGATAAAGCAATGGAATAAATGCATTAAAACCTCCACTTTTATCCTGTAATTCTCTAATAAGCAATATATGCTCTATTCTATGTTCTCTTTTTTCTATATGTCCAAAAAGCATTGTTGCATTGCTCTTAAAACCCATAGAATGCCAAATTGAATGTATCTTTAACCAATTTACTGTATTAACCTTGCCCTTGCAAATCTTATTTCTTACTTCTTTATTAAATATTTCAGCACCTCCTCCGGGCATAGAATCTACACCAGAATCTTTCATATCACCTAGAATCTCTTCATAACTCTTATTAAATTTCCTATGTAAGAAATCCACCTCTGCTGCAGTCATTGCCTTAATATGGATATCCCTAAATTTTGATTTAATAGTTTTAAAAATATCAAAATACCACTCATAAGTATAGTTTGGATTATGAGCACTTACTATATGAATCTCTCTTGCACCACGATTATAACTACTATGAACATCACTTAATATTTCATCTTTCGTCATTTCATAAGGATTTGGATTCTTTCTATGTGCTGAAAAAGCACAAAATTTGCAGATATCGGCACAAATATTACTAGGGTTGATATGACGATTCATATTAAAATATACTTTTTTATTATGCAATTCTTGCCTTATATCATCTGCTAAACTACCTAATTCAAATAAATCATAATCATAAAGTTTTACTAGATTTGTTACGCTTAAGTTGGCTAAATCAATCATTGATACCTTCTTAAAATTTAATGTAAAAATTTGCGTATTCTAACATTTTAAGATAATTTTCGCCTTAGCTACATTGCATATAATCTTATCTTTATTGTAGAGATATAAAAAATAGTAATTACAAACTTCATAACACTAAATCAACCTCCTGTATGATAAAATGCCCTACTTGATTGTATATTTTCCTGCCATTTATTTTTCTCTGGCTTATTTTTAATAGAATCTAAAAGCCCATTAATCATTTCCTCTCTATCACCATTTCTTATTGCTTGACTTATATCTACTGCATCTTCAAAATACAAACAAGGGCAAATTATTCCATCGCTAGTCAATCTAATTCTATTGCAAGAAGTGCAAAAATCATCATTATGAGGAGCAATTATCCCAAAAGTAAATTTTTTAACATCTAAATTATTTGTGGCATTAGACAAAAGCCCTTCTTTAATAGAGTTTATTTCATATAATTTTGCAGGACCAAAATTTTCTTTTTGGAGCATTTTAAAATTATATTTTTGAGATATAATTTTTAAAATCTCTTCACCTCTAAGTCCTTGTATTTGAGAGCTTGCAAAGATATTATTCATATATTCAATATACCTTATTAAAAATCCATTTTGCAAAGCAAACTCAAGTAAAGAGATAATCTCATTATCATTAATGTTTTTTAAAGGCACCATATTTAATTTTATACCAAGCCCGACACTTTTTGCCTCTTTTATAGAATCTAGCACATTTTGCAAGGCATCTTTTTTAGAAATTATTATAATCTTTTTAGAATCTAGACTATCCAGCGAAACATTAATTCTCTTTAAACCTGCATCTTTTAATTCTTTTGCATATTTTTTTAATAAAAAAGCATTTGTAGTAAGTGAAACTTCAACATCATTTTTGTAATTATAGATACCTTTAATAAAGGTTGGCAAATCTTTTCTTAAAAGTGGTTCACCACCTGTTATGCGAATCTTTTTTACTCCAAAATCCATAGATATTTTTAAAAACTCTAACATTTTTGGAAGAGGTATTAAGTCTTCTTCTATTATTTCTGGTGTATTTGGCATACAATACTTGCATCTAAAATTACAATTCTTAGTTACACTAATCCTTATATAATCTATTTTTCTTCCAAAGCTATCAATTAAAGTATTATTAGATTTTTGCATTTGCCAACATTAGTTTTATTCTATTTTCCTGATTAACTTTTGTAGCACCAGGGTCATAATCAATTGATACTATATTGCTTTGTGGATTTTTTTCTTTAATGATTTTCATCATACCACGACCTACTATATGATTTGGCAAGCATCCAAAAGGCTGTGTGCAAATGATATTATTAACTCCACTATTGATTAACTCAAGCATTTCAGCAGTAAGCAACCAACCCTCTCCCATATTCATTCCCTCATTAACATAACCATTAATTAGTTTTTTAGTATAGCAAAATGAAGATGGAGCATTAAAGATTCCTTGTTTTTTGAATAAATTAATTATAATTTTTTGCTTTTTTGTAAAATTATAATACAGCATTTTATAAATTATTTTTTTAATAAAGCTTCCACCATAAAGCTTATTTTCAATTAAAGCATCATTTAAACAATACAAACAAAAATCTAAGAATGCAGGTATAACCACTTCACAATTCTCATTTAATAAAAAATCCTCTAAATTATTATTTCCAACAGGCGAATATTTAATGTAAATTTCACCCACAATACCAACCTTAATCTTTGGCTCATTTGATCTATAAATTTTAGCAAAGTCTTCTAGGATTAATTTGACATCTTTTTTTAGGGCATTAAAATTAACTAATGCTCTACTTTGATTATTATCAGAGATTCTATTAATCCACTTATCAATCAACTCATCAGTATCGCCATTATTTATCTCATAAGCTTTAGTTTGATTTGAAACACACATTAAAACATCGCTAACTATTATGGCATTTACAATCTTTCTTATCATAGGAAGTGTAATTTTAAAAGCTTGGTCTTCTTCAAATCCGCTAAAATTTAAAGATATAACAGGAACTTGTCCAAAACCACTATTTTTTAGTGCCTTTCTAAGCAAATAGATATAATTAGAAGCTCTACACCCACCGCCTGTTTGAGTGATAAGTAAAGCTACTTTAGATAAATCATATTTGGAACTCCTCAAAGCATCAATTAGCTGTCCTATTACAAGCAATGCAGGATAACAAGTATCATTATGAACATTTCTTAATCCCTCTTGTATAATTGTATTGCTATGATTATCTATCAATTCAGCCTTGTATCCATAGCTTTTTAAAATATTTACCATAAATCTAAAATGTATAGGAAGCATTGTTGGGACTAAAATTGTATGAGTTTGTTTCATATCTTGTGTAAATTTTATATATTCTTCTTCTTTTTTGTCACTCCAATTATTAATACTTAGAATCTCTTTTTTAGCTTCATTTTGAATTGCTTTTGTCATATTAACTCCACAATATTTAAATTGTTTTCATTAAATTCTTTTTCTTTATCCATCTTTTCTTTGTCTCTCATTGTTATAGCACTAAGAAGAGATCTTATTCTAATTTTCACGGCTCCAAGGTTATTTATCTCATCAATTTTAATTTGTGTATAAAATTTATTATTAGATTCTAAGATTCTTCTAACCTCATCAGTAGTAATAGAATCTATTCCACAGCCAAAACTAACAAGCTGAACTAGCTCTATATTATTATATTTACTTGCAAAATTAGCTGCACTATAAAGTCTAGAATGATAACTCCATTGATTTAATACATCTAACTTTCCTATATCACCAATTACACTATCTTCAGAAAGCACAACAACCCCTAAAGAATTTATTAATTTATCTATACCATGATTAATTTCTGGGTCTATATGATATGGACGACCACATAGAATAATACATTTAAGGTTATTTTCTAATGCAAAATCTAGTGCCTTTTTTCCTTGAGAAATAATATCTTTTATATACATCTCTCTTTTTTCAAATGCACTTAAGAGTGCTTTTTTGAAACTTTTTTTATCTGCATTGAATTCCTTTTTAAAGAAAGGATAGGCTTTCTTTAAAAAATCATTTTTTCTATGAATACCAAAATATGGATATAAGAATCTAATATTTTTTAGTTTATCAATATTTGCATTCAATAACTCTGGATAATATGCAACCACAGGGCAATTATAATTTGATGTGCTTTTTTCCTCATCATCAAAATTATAAGGTATGCAAGGATAAAATACAGTATCAACACCTTTTGATAGTAAATTTTCAATATGTCCGTGAAGTAACTTTGCAGGGTAACATACAGTATCACTTGGTATGCTATATTGCCCAATAGCATATGTCTTACGAGATGAAATATCAGATAAAATAACTTCATAACCCAAATTATCAAAAACCTCATACCAAAAAACGATATTCTCATACATATTCAATCCAAGAGGAATCCCTACTTTACCTTTATAATGCTTAATAAAATTATCATGTTGCAGTTTAATATTTATATTTTTAATCTTATTTAATTTATACTCATACAAATTTGGCAAAAATAGCATATTTTTCTTAATACCAAGTGGCTTACCACATCTATTCCCAGATATAAATTTCCTGCCATCATCAAAGCGATTTATTGTAAGCTGACATTTATTACCACAAATGCTACATACGCTAGGGGAAGATATATGTTTAAAAGAGATTAATTCATCTTTACTAATAAGGGTAGAATCTTTACATTCTCTAGCAAAAAGTGCTGAGCCATAAGCACCCATAAGACCCGAAATTTTTGGACGAATTACATTTCTATTCAATTCTTTCTCAAAACTCCTAAGTATTGCATTATTTAAGAATGTTCCCCCTTGAACTACAATATTTTTCCCTAAATCATCAGCGTCTTTTGCACGAATAACCTTATAAATTGCATTTTTTACTACACTTATAGAAAGTCCTGCACTAATATCTTTAATATCAGCACCCTCTTTTTGTGCCTCTTTTACAGAGCTATTCATAAATACTGTGCATCTACTGCCGAGTTCTACAGGGCGAGCAGCCTCCAAACCCATTTTAGAAAAACTCTCCACATCATAACCCATAGATTTTGCAAAAGTTTCAATAAAACTTCCACACCCAGATGAACAAGCCTCATTTAACATTATGCTATCAATAGAGTTATTTTTAATATAAAAACACTTCATATCCTGTCCGCCAATATCAATTATAAAATCAACATTTGGGTTAAAAAATCTCGCTGCATTTAAATGTGCCATTGTTTCAACTAGACCAATATCAATTTTAAAAGCACTTTTTATTAATTCCTCACCATATCCTGTAACGCAACTTCCTTTAATATTAATCCTACTTCCAATTAAGTTATAAATATTTTTTAGCTCATCTAAAAGAACATTTACAGGATTACCTTGATTACTACCATAATACGTATATAAAATCTCACCATCTTTGTTAATTAAAACCAATTTTGTAGTTGTGCTACCACAATCGATACCAAGATACGCATCACCACTATATGATTTTATATCAATCTCTTTTGTATATGCGTTATTATGGCGATTTAAAAAAGATTCTAAATCTTGCTTTGAGCTAAAAAGCGGTTCTAAATATCTATTACTACTTTTTGTATTTTTAGCATTTTCAAATAGATTTATAATCTCATCACAAGAATAGTCAGTATTTAAACTGCTAGCATAAATTGCCACTCCTAGTGCTACTGCATATTGAGCAAAATCCGGAAATATAGCATTTTCATCACTTAATTTTAAACTTTCCTTAAATCTTTGCTGCAATCCTTTATAATAAAACAAAGGTCCTCCTAAAAAAACAACCTTTCCTTCTATCTTTCTACCCTGTGCAAGACCTGAAATAGTTTGCTCAACTACTGCTTGAAAAATTGAAGCAGAAATATCTTCTTTTTTAATACCCTGATTTAGCAGTGGTTGGACATCAGTCTTTGCAAAGACTCCACAACGAGAGGCTATTGGATAAATCTTTGTATAATTTAGAGATAGTCTATCAAATTCATTTGGAGTTATATTTAATAATGTAATCATTTGATCGATAAACGAACCAGTCCCACCAGCACAAGAACCATTCATTCTCTCTTCTAATCCATTGCTTAAGAATATAATTTTTGCATCTTCTCCACCTAGTTCAATTACAGCATCACTATTTGGCTCTAATTTCTTAATAGCCTCCGCAGTAGCAAAAACCTCTTGTATAAAATCAATATTTGTTATTTTTGAGATTCTAAAACCTGCACTACCTGATATAGCAATACTAAAGCGTTGATTTTTTATCTCTTCTTTTAGCTCTTTTAATATTTCAATAATTTTTTCTCTAACCTTTGAGAAATGCCTATCATATTTTTGAAAAAGTATTTCATTATCTCTTAAGAGAATAACTTTAGCTGTTGTAGAACCCAAATCAACACCCAAGCTTATTCCCATAAAAATCCTTTTTCATACTTTAACAATTTCTTAAAGATATAAACCTAAAAATATCATTTAAATCTTTAAAAAATATTTTTAATATAAACTTGGAATCTTAAAGATTCCAAAAAAGTTATTTTTCTAATCCTTCAATATCAATAGAGATATTCACCTCATCTCCAAGTGCAATATTTGATGTTGATTTAGCAATATCAAAATCTTTTCTATCTATTTTACCACTTATATTTAAACCTACTACTTCTTTATTGCTCTTATTCTTAGAAGTTCCAAATACCTCAACTGTAAATTGAATTTGTTTTGTAATGCCTTTAATAGTTAAATCAAAAATTCCATTCTCTCCTTCTAGTTTAACTAGCTTTAAAGTAGCTTTTGGAAATTCAGCAGTATTAAAGTAATCTTTTTCTTTAATATGAGAATCCCTACTCTCATTGTTTGTATTAATAGAATTTACATCAACTTCACCATTTAATGCACTCAACTTGCCGTTATCTAAGCTAATAGTTCCACTAAAAGTCCCAAAACTACCTTTTACATTACTAACGCTTAAGTGCTTAACTTTAAACTCTACTTGAGAATGTGCTACATCTACATTATAATCTTTTGCAACCAAGATACTAATAAATAAAGCACCTACTATAAGCAATTTACTTATTATTTTCATATTTTCTCCTTTTACAATACTTATAAAGACCTATATTTTAATATAACTTTTCTTAAAGCTTAAAAAAATCTAGACTTCCTATTGAATCACAATTTTCTCTTAACAATAACTCTCCTACACTTTTTTTAGGACACTTGCCCTCTAATATATCATATATTTGTTTTGCTATTGGAATATAAATATTATGCTTATTTGCTAGTTTTATTACTGCTTTTGTGCTATATACTCCCTCTGCAACTTCACCTAGTTCATCTAAGATACTATTTATTGGCTTATTTTTAGACAAAGCATTTCCAACACGATAATTCCTTGATAAGTTAGAATTTGCAGTTAAAAATAAATCTCCAGCTCCACTTAAACCCAAAAAAGTATCGCTATTTGCTCCAAAAAACTTTCCAAATCTAGCCATCTCAACTAGACCTCTTGATAATAATGATGCTTTTGCATTGTTGCCTAACTGCAATCCATCAGAAATTCCTGCACCAATAGCTATAATATTTTTATAAGCACCTGCTATTTCACCACCTATAACATCATTATCAAAGTAAACCTTAATAAAGTTTGGAAAAATATTGGAAATATGCTTTATTTTATCCTCTTTATTAGTGTGTATATTTAAAGCACCCGGCATTCCCTCTAAAACTTCAGAAGCAAATGAAGGTCCCATAAGATAACCTACATTTTTGTTATCACACAATCTATCAAAAATATCACTTATAAAGGCTCCACTATCTAATTCTATACCCTTTGAAGCAACTAAAATAATACTACTTTTATTAAATTTTGTTTTTGAGAGTAACTCACGAATAGCCTCACTTTTAACAGCAATAATTATGTATTTACATTTTATTGCCTCTTCCATAGGTATTTGTATTACCTTGTGAGAGTGATAACTACGCAAATATTTTAATTCTCTTCTTGATACTATACCTACATCATTTTTTTTACTAAACGCACAGGCTAATGCCCTACCCCAAGCTCCACCGCCTATAACTGCTATATCAACTTTTTCCATATAAATATGCCCTTAAATAAATTAATATCACATTTTTGTTTTTGCAATAACTCCCATAAATTCTAGTCCTTTTGTAATAGACAATGAAACTATTTTTAGAATTGCTATTATTTCACATTCTAACTCATTTCCAATAATCTTAGAAGAGTTATAGCAAAAATGAAATTTTGAAGATAAGCTCTTAAGATATTCTGGTAATTTTTGTAATGCTCTCTCATTAAATGCACTTTCTAAAACTTTAGGTAAAAGCATAGCATATACTAGTAAACCTTTCCACATAGAATCTAGGTTACTAAAATTATAACTTTGCTTATTTATTAAGTTGCTTTTTGAAAGAATAGTGTGGATTCTAGCATTTGCATAATTGATATAATAAATTGGGTTATTTTCATCTTTTAACATATCCACATCAAATTCTAAATGTGTATCAGCTTTTTTTGTAATAAAAATAAATCTCATAACATCACTTCCTATTTCATCAATAACATCTTGCATTAAGATAAAATTTCCTGCTCTTTTGCTCATTTTGTATGGCTTGCCTGCTTTCAATAAACTCACCATTTGAGACAATAAAACTTCTAATTTAGAACTATCATAACCTAAAAAATCTATACTAGCCTTTATTCTAGCTATATATCCGTGATGGTCTGCACCCCAAATGTTAATATAAGTATCAAAATTTCTTTTAAATTTATCATAATGATAAACAATATCGCCTGCTAAATATGTAGGTTCTTTAGAATCCCTAACCACAACTCTATCTTTTTCATCACCTTTTTGAGAAGATTTTAACCAAATCTTGCAGTCTTCCTCATACAAAGCATTATTATTTTGTAATATTTCTAATACATTAGATAAATCCTTACTTATAGCTTTTTCACTAACAAAATTATCAAATTCTATATTTGAATTTTTAAGATTTAACTTAATTAAATCCAGCATTCTCTTAACACCAAAACTAGACAAAATAGCAATATTTTTAGAATCTATAAAAATATCTAAACCAAATTTTTCGATGGCTTCTTTTGCCAAATCAACTATATACTCACCCTTATAATAATTATCTTGATATTCAAGCTTTAAATTATCTCTAGTATTTAGTGCTTCTCTATCTTCAATTTTTTCATTTAATATTTTTCTACCTACAATAAAAATAGATAATCCCAGCATATCTATTTGGCTTCCTGCATCATTTATATAATATTCTGTAATAATTCTATGCCCTAAAGCCCTACCAATCCTAGCTAAAGTATCACCAAATACAGCTCCTCTTGCGTGCCCTACATGAAGAGGTCCTGTTGGATTAGCACTTACAAATTCTAATAAAATGTTTTTTTTGTCTTTATCTTGCTTAATAAACAAATCTTTATTTTCTAAAATCTCTTTTGTTTTCTTTACTAAAAAATCATCACTTAAAGTAATATTTATAAAACCATTTACCTCTTCAATATCACTAAATTCTTTAATATTAGATAGTTTTTCTATTAATTCTCTTGCTATTTCTTTTGGTGGTCTTTTATAAACTTTAGAAAGAATAAAGGCAATAGGAGTAGCAAAATGTCCTCTTTTAGAATCTTTTGGAATTTCTAGTAAGACATTTTGATTTAATGCAGAATCTAATATATCTTTTATACTATGATACATTTATACTTTTTTAATACTTTCATCTTTAGTGTTTTCACTACTTAAATCTGCATTTTTTATATTTTGTTTATTCTCAAGCTCTTGATTTGCTATATTTTGTGAAGCATCATTTTCATCATCTTTAACAGCGTTTTTAAAGTTTTTAATTCCTGCACCAAGTCCTTTTGCTAAATCTGGAATCTTTTTAGCACCAAACAATAAAACTACAATTGCCAAAATAATTAACAATTGTGGAACACTAGACATTGCCATATCAAATCCTTTAGAGTATAAATTTGCTTAAATTATATTATAAAATAAATTAAATATTTATATTTATAAACAATTAAGTCTAAACTTGACCCTAAATATGCTTATTTTATGGTATTTAAAACATTAATAATTTTCTTAAAGAAAATATTAACGCCAATTTTGGTAAATTTTTTTAGATTTAAGTTTATTATTTTTAAATTGCAATGATTTTATTATACTTAAAAAAGCATCTAGTGAGCTATCAAAATCATCATTAATTATTAAATAATCAAAAGATTCTATGCTTTGCATTTCATTATATGCGTGTTTTAACCTACTTTCTATAACTTCTATACTATCTAAATCTCTAGCTTTAAGCCGAGATTCTAAAACATTTTTATTTGGTGTAGTAATAAAAATTGAAGTTGAATGTGGATATTGTTTTTTAACTGCTCTCTGACCTTGTATATCTATATCAAATAAAACAATTTTATTATTTGCTAGTGCCTTTATAACTTGAGATTTGCTAGTTCCATAATAGTTATTATGAACTTCTGCCCATTCTAAAAAATCATTATTTTTAATACCTTCTAAAAAAGCATCTTCTGAAATAAAATTATAATGCACACCATCTATTTCACCATCACGAATCTTTCTTGTTGTTGATGAGATAGAGAAATAAAGATTATTTATATATTTAAAAGCTTCTTTGCAAAGGCTAGACTTACCTGCTCCACTTGGTCCTGAGATGATTATTATATCTTGATTTTGCATTTATTTTTTAGTTGGAAATGTTATATTAATTGTTATTTGCACACCACTTAAAAGCTCTCTTAACTTATCAATTGGAAAAGTTTTTATAATCTCTGTTAAGTCATTTATATTACTTTGTATTTGATTTTGTGTATTTTGAACACTATCTGAATTAACAGATTGATTAGATGATAAATTGGTATTCGTATTACTAGAATCCACAGTCTCTATAGCATCTAAATTAGAATTAGGGAAATTATCATTCAATTCAAAACTTTTTGCATTACTTTCACCCAAAACTTCACTTAAAGCTTCTTGTGTAAGAGAACCAAACTCATTATTTTGTATTGAAAAATTATTTGATTGGGTATCTTCTAATATATTTGTTAATTCATTTATATCTTGTTTATTTAATACTTTTGGCTCTATATTATGTGATGGTGTTGTAAATGTATTCTCAGCATTTAGATTATCTAAAGACTTTTCTTGTAGCATTAACAAAGTCTCATCATCTAATTTTTCTAGCTCTTCTTCGCTTAAATCATTAATATCGACAATATCTCCACTATCATTTATTGGAAGACCTAGCATATTGTATTTTTGATTATTAGAAATATTAGATGGATTTATATCTGTATGAAAATCCATATTGTCTTGCTCATTAATGTTGCTAATATTATCTATAATATCTGCTGAATGCTGTATATTATTATCACCTATAACCTCATCACTCATATTATTAAATTCATCACCTATATCAAAGCTTATGTTGTCATTATTATCATTATAATCAAAATTATTAGATTCTATATTTTGTTCATTTACTTCTTGTGGCTGTAATGTAATATCTTCTTCATATAAATCTTGTGTAGAATCTCCCATGGGAAAATTAACATCTTCCATATTTTGAATTTCACTTTCTATACTTCCTTGATTTGCTTGTGGTATTCCAGGTTCTTTAGAAAGCTCTTTTGGAGGTTCTTTCTTTTTATAGCCATCTCCTCCAATTAAAGGCTTTTTTTTGCCCTTTTCTTCTTCTTGTAAAAATTCATTTTGCAATTCAAAAATAGAGCTAAAATCTATATCATCACTAGATTGAATATTATCATTAAAATCTGAAAAAGATTCTGCATTATCTACTATTTCAGTTTCTGCTTGAGACTCTAAGAAAGCTTGATTTTTAGAAATAGGGGTATTTGAAACTTCATCAATTGGAATCTCTTCAATAGGTTTAGTTTGCTCTAAATTATTATCTACTAAATCCTGTGTATCTACTTGACCTTGTATTTTAGATGATATCAAATCATCTTCAAAAACAATATTTTGTGAATTTTCAAAAGAATCTAAATTTATATTATTAATATCTTTTACTCCACTTAAAAATTCGTCATTATTATCGTTAAACTCAGATAAATCTATATCATTATTATTTATATCATCTAAACTAATGCTGTTAGCTAAATTATCATCAACAGGGCTAGGCTCTATATCCTCATAAGTGTTTGTTGAGAGATTTATATCACTATGTTTTTCTTTATTTAATACTTCATAAATATCTGTTGGCAAAAAAGGTTTTCTTATATAGCTATCAAATCCGCTGACCAATTGACTATCTTTAGATACTATAAGGCAAAATTTGGTAGTTATCATTTTATTTCTAAAACTTTCTACACTTCCTGTATTTAAAACTCCATCATCAACAAATATACAACTATAATCTTCATTAAGTGGAATCTGAGATATGCTATTTACTACATCAAGCTTTATAGCCGCCTTTTTTGCAGTAATATCAAAAATCTTTCTTACTGCTGGGTTTGTATTAACAAGCAAAAATACCATCATCTCTCCATTTTAAAATTAAAGATTTTCAATTCTAGCAAAATTAGAATTATCCTCACATTAAATTTTTAAGCAAAATTAATCTTTTTATATATGGATAGCAGTTAGTATTTAAGTATAATGTCAAAGAATTAATGTCAAAAAAGGAGCTAAATGAAAAAGATAATAGCCTTAGTAATTTTTACTCAAATTTTACTTGCAGATTCTATATATTTTATGCCTTATGATGCTAAAAATGCCATAAATTCACTAATTAAAGAAATAAAAGGGGCAAAAAATAATGTAAAAATTTCAATATATAGCTTTACAAACAGAGAAATTAGCAAAGCTATTAGGGATAGTGCAAAAAATGGTGTAAAATATCAAATAATATTTGACTATAAAAGTAATATAAATGAAAGCACCTCACAAATTGGCTATTTAGCAAAACTAAAAAATATACAAACTTGCACATTACAAGGAAAACGCTCTTATAATGATAAATACAATGGCATAATGCACAATAAACTTGCAATTATTGATGATGAAACAATAATTTTTGGCTCGGCAAATTGGTCTAAAGCAGCATTTGAATTAAACTATGAATTAATGGTAATTAGTAGAAATAAAGACTACATAAACCAAGCAAATAATTATTTTGAAAAAATGCTTAAAGGTTGTAAACCTTTTTAAATCTATCCTCCTACCATTTTAGCAATGATTTTAAATGCTTGAAAAATCTCTGATTTAAAATGAAACATCATAGCAGGCAATGCTATGATAAATACTATAAATGCAACTATCACTTTAAGAGGTAAGCCTATAATAAGAAGGTTAAATTGTGGGTGCGTTCTAGTAATCATACCAAAAATAATTTCTGAAAGAATAATAATGCCAACTATTGGAAATGCAATAGTAAAGCCTATTATAAATATGCTACCTGCAGCTTTAATCGCGTATAAAGCTAAGTTTTGACTAAAAATAAAACCCCCTAAAGGAATATTATATAAACTATTTGCAATGAATGAAAAAATAAGGTGATGAAAATCAAGGCTTAAAAAAACTAGCATTGCAACCAAGCTTAAAACTTGAGCTATGATTAGATTCTGCGAACCACTAACAGGGTCATATGTGCTAGATACGCTCATACCTATGCTAAAGCCTAAAAGCTCACCCGCATAAATAATAGCACTAAAGACAATCTGCAATAAAAATGCTGCTAAAAAGCCAAATAATATCTCGCTAGTTCCTGCAATCATCAGCTCTACTAGACTTATATTTGTATTAAAAGGTGGTAAGATTTTAAAGAATAATAATGCAAGGAAAAATATCATAGCTCCTTTAACAGACATAGGAATAAGTTTGGAATCAAAAAATGGAAAGAATGCTATAATCCCACTAAATCGTAGAAGTAGGAGTAAAAAATTTGCTACATTACCATCATTAAGATAGCTTAATAATTCCATTAACTAAACCTTAAATTTATAACTTGGAAATTTATATTACTCTCTCTAATTTAGAATCTTTTAGATAAAAACATCTATTACACATTTTTGCTAGCTCTATATTATGTGTTGCAATAAACATACAAGAATTATTTTTAGCAATATAATCAAACACTACTTGCATTACCTTTAAAGTAGTATCTTTATCGAGATTACCTGTTGGCTCATCTGCAAAAATTATCTTTGGTTTCTTTGTAAGCACCCTTGCAATAGATAATCTCTGCTGTTGTCCCCCACTAAGTTCGCCAATTTGCTGGTTTAGTATATGTGCAATTTCAAAAGATTCTAATAATTCTATATCAATAGACTGTTTTGAGATAATAGATGATACTTGTAAATTTTCTAAAGCACTAAATCCACGAAATAAATAATGGAATTGAAAGATAATACCAATTTCACTTTGTCTGATTTTTAGGAGCTCATTACTACTAAGAGAGTATATGTCATCTTTATTATTTAGGCTAACTTTACCTTTTTTTGGTGCTAGAAGTGTAGAGAGATTGTTTATTAGTGTGGATTTTCCACTACCACTAACTCCAAGTATAGCAACACTCTCTCCACTTTCAACCTCTAAATTGATTCCATCATAGAGTGTATGTTCAAAACTATGAGATAGATTCTGTGCTTTTATTAAATATGTAGAATCCATTATTTCATTTGATTAGCAACTTCTTTTGCAAAATCTTCTTCTATCTTTTCTATGCCTTCTCCAAGCTCAAATCTAATATATTTAGATATAGTTATTTCATCATCTAATTCTTTTCCTTTTGATTCTAAAACTTGGGCAATAGTCTTTTTATCATCTAACACAAAAAATTGTCCCAAAAAGCTTAACCTTTGGTCTAGCAATGTATTATCAGCAATAAATCTATCCATTAGTCCGGGCAAAATCCTATCCCAAATATTTTCTGGTTTTTTTTGCTCTTTTAACATTTCTTTAAATTTTTTTTCTTGCTTTTCTAAAACACTAGCAGTAATCTCTTTTTTACTTATAAATTCAGGAATAGTTTTTGTGGTTTTACCAAGTCTCTTTAACTCTTCATTTTCTTTTTCTATTTCTGCAATTAATGCGGATTTTTCTTTACTTATAAAATCATTGCTAAATTCATCATAGCTGATTATTTGAGGCTTCATAGCTGCTGCGTGCATACAAAGGCTATTGCCTAATTCTAATAGTTTTTCTTTAGAAGATTCTTTTTTATAGCTTATCTCTACAATAGTTCCTATTCTATTATTTGAGTGTAAATACCCACTAACTAAACTATTATTAGTAGAATCTAATAATGCTATTCTTCTTACTACAATATTTTCACCAATTTTTGCAATTTTACCTTTAAGATAATCATCAAATGAAGTGTTATCAACGATAACTTTACTTAATTCATCAATACTTTTAATATTATTTTTAGATACTAGCTCAATAGCAGTGCTACACAACTCTTTAAAACTATCATTTTTAGCAACAAAATCGGTTTCACTATTTATCTCAATCATAATTGCCCTACCACTATCAACCCTAAGAGCAATAGCACCTTCAGCAGCAACCCTATCTGCCTTTTTTGCAGCCTTACTTAAGCCCTTTTCTCTTAAGTATTCTACGGCTTTTTGTATATCTCCATTAACCTCAACTAATGCTTTTTTGCAATCCATCATACCCGCATCTGTCATCTCTCTAAGCTGTTTTACTAAAGAAGCTGAAATTTCCATTATTCCACCTCTTCTTTCTTCTCATCTGTAATGTTTTCAAAACTCTCTTCAATGTCTTTGTCTTTGTTTTGAATCTTTTGTTCTTCATCTTGTGAAAATCTCTCTTCTACCTCTTCTAACTCATCTTTATTACTTTCTCTTCCCTCAATTATTGCTTCTGTAATTTCCTTGCAAAAAAGCTGAATGGAACGTATTGCATCATCATTTCCCGGAATTGGGTAATCAACCTTATCGGGGTCGCAGTTTGTATCAAGCGGAGCTATAACCTTAATCCCAAGTCCTCTAGCTTCTTCAACTGCAATATGTTCTTTTACAACATCTATTATAAACATCATATCAGGGAGTTTTTTCATATTTCTAACTCCACCTAAATATCTCTCTAATTTTTCTTTCTTACGAAGTAAAGTTAATTTTTCTTTCTTAGTTAGAAGCTCAATTTGTCCGTTAGATTCCATTTCCTCAATTAATTCTAATCTTCTAATTGATTTTCTTATTGTGCCAAAGTTTGTAAGCATACCGCCAAGCCATCTATAATCAACATATGGAACATTTATGCTTTGTGCAAATTGCTTAATAGTTTCTCCTGCTTGCTTTTTTGTGCCAACAAACATAATTGTTTTACCCTCACTTGAAGCTTCTTTAACAATACTATAAACATATCTAAAATATCTAATTGTCTTTTGTAAATCGATTATATGGATATTTTTCCTAGAACAAAATATAAATTTCTTCATCTTTGGATTCCACTTTCTAGTCTGATGACCGAAATGAACTCCACACTCAAGTAAATCTTTCATTGTAACCATAATTTCTCCTTAAATATTTAGTTTAAACTAACACATTCATTTTAAAAAGCAAAATTAGCACTTACTAAAATCACTCCCACTAAATTAAGAATTAATGTGTTTGAATTTTTAGAATTTAGAGTTGAAATTATATAAATTTATTTTGTAAATAATCTTAAAAATATCTAAATTTAAGCTTACTTTAATGGGGGGGGGTAGAATTCAATTTTTAAAAATAAAACTAACAAGGAGAATAAAATTGAAGAAAATAATAGGATTGGTATTTATTATTTTTAGTTTAAATGTAAATGCAATGGAAAATAAAGGGTTTTTTATTGGATTTGATTTAGGTAATGGTGAGGTAGCTAGTGATGTAAGAAGCACATTTTCAGGTAATATAAAAACTACATTTAATGTAAATTCCTATGGTATAAAATTAATTGGACATAAATATTT
Organism: Helicobacter sp. MIT 14-3879; assembly: GCF_003364125.1. Classification (NCBI taxonomy): domain Bacteria; kingdom Pseudomonadati; phylum Campylobacterota; class Epsilonproteobacteria; order Campylobacterales; family Helicobacteraceae; genus Helicobacter; species Helicobacter sp. MIT 14-3879. Next base: position 99,553 of record NZ_NXLP01000002.1, on the reverse strand, counting down.
CTTTAGTGATTATATTGGAATAAGAGAATATTTAAGTTTAGATTATCAAGAAATGGCAGTTTCAGTTAAAGGTTTAAATAACACTAGGTTGGGATTATTAAACTATGGAATAAATGCTGATATTTTAGTAAATTTTTACAATACTAATTTTTTAAATGTAGGCTTATTTGCTGGACTTGGAATTGGAGGAACAAGTATTTTTGTAAATTCGGTTGCTGGTAATGACACTGATTTAAGATTTAATGCTAATGCTAAGGTTGGCTTAAGGCTTAATATAGAGCAAAATCACGGAATAGAGTTTGGAGCAACAATTCCAATAGTAAATGGAAAAGTAAATGAAGAAACAACAAGTGCTACAATAGGTGGAGTAACATATACAGACAAACAAGAGCTTAGGGTTAAACCAACTTATATTTTAAACCTAAGCTATATTTTCACTTTTTAATAAAAAAGACATAAAGCTTTAAAAGGAAATATAATGAAAAAGAAATTTGACCTTAGGGATTTAAAAAATAACATTAATGAAAAAATAAAAGAGGAGGCTAAAAATAACATTAATAGCGTGAAAGAAAAATCTATTAATCTTAAATTTGGTGAGAAAATTTTTATAATTAAACTAACAGAATCTTCTAAAAAAGAGGATTTTAAAAAATTTTTATCAAATGTAGTCTCTAAAACAACAAATAGAAAATTAACTCCAAAAACCCAAGCAAGTTATCTAAAGCTATTAGCAGAGTTTATTAAAGATGAGCTAGAGCCATCAAATATCGCAAAAAGCTTTGACATTTATAAAATAGATTCTTCTTTAGAGACTCTAAAAGCTCTAAAAGCTCTTTATTTAGAAATAAATAATATTTCTAGCCCACTTTATAAAATCAATAAAAATGATTATAGACATTTTAAGGGAGGTTATGAAAATAAATATCGCGATGAAGACATAAGAAATTATCTAGGTGGCGACCCTAGTGCTTCTCTAAAATATTATATTGATTTTTTAAGCAACATAATAAAATAATAAATAGAATCTCAATAGAAAACTATTGAGATTCTAAATAAAAGCATTAAAAAGTATATAAATAACTTAAGCCTAGTGAATATACTTGCTTAACTTTCTGTGTTGTCTCTACTCCTAATCCTAGCATATCAGCCTTTCTTTTGCTTTCAATCATAGGTATTTTTGCTACAAATTCTACCCCGTGATTTTGCTCTATATTAAGCCTTAAGCCAACTTTAAAGTTAGTATCAAAAGCTATCATATCATCTTTATTAGCGTCAATTTGGACTTCAGACTTTACTCCACCAATTCCAAGCCCAGCAAATAAGCCTACATTTAAAAAATTAGTATTGTAGAAATTCACTAAAACATCAGCATTTATTCCAAAATTTAATAAATCTGTATATACATTTGAGCTTTGAGAATTACTTCCTACACTCCCTTTTAGCTTATATAATGCTCCTTGATAATCTAAATTAAAATATCCTCTTATTCCAACATAATCATTAAAAAAATACTTATATCCAACTTTTCCACCATAGAGATTAGATGATATTTTCATATCTATACCATAATAATAGGTATTACCTACACTTGCAAAATCTTGCTTAAACATCGTCTCTCCATTTCCAATTTCAAATCCTATAAAAATACCATTTTTCTCTCTTGTATTATTATTAATTTCATTATAATCATCTGCACTTAACCCAAAACAAATAAGCATTAAAATTACTAATCTTTTCAATTCAATTTCTCCTATTTTATTTTTAAAAATTGAATTCTACCCCCCCCCCATTAAAGTAAGCTTAAATTTAGATATTTTTAAGATTATTTACAAAATTAAATTAATTTAAACTAAAAGATATAGAAAAATAGTAACAATCTAATTATTATATGGGTTTAAATTATTTGTTTATTAAAAGAAGTGTTTTATTGTTTTATTGTAAGTAATGTATCTATCATTCTATCAATTGTAGTTATTACCTTAGCATTTGCAGCATATCCACTTTGGAACTTAATTAAATTTACCATTTCTTCATCAATACTTACTTGATTAATTGCTAAAAACTCTTTTTTAACTGCTGCTAAAACAGATTGCTTTGTATCTCCAAGCACTTGAATCTCATTTGTATCACTTGCAACTTTATTGGTAACAAACTGAAAATACTCTGGGATACTCATTTTTTGCTTTTTACCTCTAATTGGGTAAAACTCACTTTCTTTATACTGCAAAGAAAGCATCATTGTTGCAATATCAAAATTTCCATTTACAGGAGCTTTCCATTGACGAATCAAAGTTGGGTCTTTAACATACATAGGATTTAGTGATATATCATTAGCATTATTACCATCTAAAAAACGATTAACACCAATAGCACCAGCAAAATTACTACCATTATCCTCTATACTTACACTAAGTCCAAGTGAAGGATTCTTTGCAAGAATCTGAAATTGCTTAGCGTCATTATCATAATAAGCTATAAAATAATCATCAAAATCATTTAGTGGGTTGTTATCATTATTATCATCTGTGCTTTTATTTAGATAATCAACTATATCTTCCATTGTAGTAATACCATCAATTTTAACACTTTTTCTTAGCATTTCATTGCCTTTAGCATCATAAATGATAACATCAAAACTACCATTTTTAATATTATATTTTGAGCTTGATAAAACCTCATCATTGCTAATTTCAAGCACTTCACCTCTAAGCTCATTTGTAGCACTTTGTGCATACACAGAATTTGTAGCCTCAATAAATCCTTGAGTAAATGTATCAAGATTATTAATATATTCTTGTAATTTCCCAATTTTGCCACCATTTTTACCATAAGCTACTAAATCAATCAATGCTCCACTTTTACCACCAGAAATTTTATCTGTAATATCAACTCTCTTAAAATCATAGCCTTGAAAATAGACTGTATAAAGCCCATTTTCATTATCGCTATTGTCAATTATTATAGGGTGGTGAATCTCACCATCTACGATATTAAATCCACCTGCTATATTTAATGTATAGCCATAATCAAAGTCTGCACTCTCTGTATTAAGCTTTGAATTGCTTTTTAATTTATCTTTAAAGATATTAGTATTAATAAGCTTTGACATGTTAAATTCTAATTCATCACGTCTATCTCTAAGCTCATTTGCTTGTTTTAATTCTCTGCTATCTTCCATTTCGCCAAGCTTCTTATTTATCTCTGCAATCTGTTTTCCTAATGAATTAATCTCTTGAATAGTAACTTTTAATTCTTCACTACTTTTAAGTTGCAAATCAAAAAGCCTATTTCTAGTATCCTTAATATTTGTAATAAGTGTTTGAGTTTTTTGTGCTAAAACTTGTTTTTGTGCAGAATCTGCTGGATTCTTCTCTATGTCTTTCCAAGCATTAAAATACTGCTCTATATCATTATAAATTCCAACACCATCTACTTCTGGGAAAAATGCAGAGGCTTCACGCAAACTAGTAAATTCTGTATCATAAAACTGTGCATCACTAGCAGCTTTTCTATACCTTGAGAATGTAAATTCATCATGAACTCTTTGTATAGTCTCTATATCTACACCACGACCAAGGTTATAGTTTTGAAAATAAAGTGGCTTTTCTGGTGAGACTAAAACCCTTTGCCTTGAATAAAATTCATCGCTAGCATTTGCAATATTATTACCCGTAACATCAACCATTAATTGATGAGCATTAAGCCCTGTGGTAGAGGTATTTAGTGAAGAGAGGATACCACCCATAATAACTCTTTAAGCCTCTATACTCATTAAGTCAGCTTTGGAATGCACCTTATCTAAATATCCAACTTTTTGGCTAGGAATTATAGATTCTATAAGTGAATTATAAAATTCATATACTGCTAATACGCTTTTTGCATAATTTTTATTTAATTCTTTTAGTGTTTTTAGATTCACCCTCATATCATCTATTAACTTCATTGCATTATCATCTAAAAGTTCTTCAATCTTTTTATTTGGAAATCTATTAACAAGCTTTCTCATTTCACTATCAGCTAAACTTTTATTTTTCTTAAAAGAATCTATAAGGTTATTTTTAGTCTCTAGTCTATTAAAAATTTGTTCGTGTCTTGCTTCTTTTATGTCATCTATATCAAGCAAGTTAAGCTCAATTAATGATTTTAGATTGCAAACTGCATTATTTAAAGATTGATGTAACATATTTGTCCTTATAGAATTATTTATATACCTTTAAATCTACAAGCAAATCTTGTGCCATTTTATCAGCACTTTTGTTTATATCAATTTTATAAGTGCCATTATCAATTTCTTTTTTAATATTTTGAACTTTTTGTTCATTTTGTGCTTCTACATAATCTATTTCTGGCATCTTTTGTGATTGCTGTGTAACTTCCTCTACTTTATTATCAACACTATCTATTTTTTGACTTTGTTGTGAATTCATTGATGTTGGAAATGGGCTATTTCTAACTATCATAATTTAGTTTCTCCTTTAAAGCTTTAAGAATATCAATTGTATAATTAAAATTTTTAATTAATTGTAATAACTTAATAATCGACAATAAGATATTTTTATTTAAGCAATCTTTTAAAATTATTTAAAGGATTCTGAAACATCTCTTAAAAAACTACTAATATCATTATATTTAACATCTTTTGTAGAATGCGAGAAAATTCCTATATTTGGACTATAATTACTATAAACATAAATAACAAAAGACATTCCATATAAAAAAATTATAAATGCAAAAGAAGGAAAAAGCCAATCTTTCATTACTAAAGCTCCAAACAAAATATATTAAAAATTATATTAAAATTATTTTTAGGGTATAATTAAAGTTTTTGAAATAATTTTATATCTTTAAACAAGGATAAAATTAATAGCTTATAAACATAAGGGATTTTTATGAAGCCATTCTTTAGAAGTATAGTTTTGCTATTAATGCTAAATACATTAGCATTTTGTGCCACTAGCAGTAATCAGATTTGGGATAAAGGATATACATTTTTAAAATTCTTAGAAGCATATAATATTCCGCTTAGCGTATATTGGAATATGTATGCTGAAGATAAAGAGCTAACTGCAGAAATATATGCTGGAGTTAGATATTATACATTAGTGGATGATAATGTTTTAATACAGGCTCTAATTCCACTAAATGATGAAACACAAATACATATTTTTAAAGATGGAGATTCTTATAAAGTTGATTTTATACCCATAAAATATTTTAAATCAAATGCCTCTATTGCTATATCTGTTCAAAAATCTCCCTACCAAGACTTAATAGAGCTTACTGATGATATTAATTTAGCAAATGAATTTGTAAATATTTACAAAAATGCTATTGACTTCAATACTAAAGTTTTAAAAGAAGATAAACTTGCTCTAATTTATGATTACAAATACAGACTAGGGCGTCCATTTGGAAATCCAGAAATAAAAGCGTCTTTGATTGAGACAAATAGAAGTCCAAACTTCTTATTTGCTTACAATGATGGAAAATACTATAATGAAAGAGGTGATGAAGTGATGGGATTAAGCCTCAAAACCCCTATAAAAATAAAAAGTGTTAGAATCTCATCTAAGTTTTCATTAAATAGAATGCATCCTATACTAAAGGTAAAAAGACCACATTATGGCGTAGATTATGCTGCACCAAAAGGAACTCCCGTTAATGCAGCATCAAATGGAATAGTTGTTTTTGCTGGAATAAAAAATGGATATGGTAATGTAGTTGAAATTCAGCACAGTAATGGATTAAAAACACTATATGCACATTTAAGTAGCTATAAAGTCAAAAAAGGACAAAAAGTAAAAACCGGGCAGACCATAGCACAAGTAGGAAACACAGGTATGAGCACTGGAGCACACTTGCATTTTGGGCTATATAAAAATAATAAACCAATCAATCCACTATCAAATATTAAATCTACAACAAGTGTATTAGCAAAAGCACAAAAAGAAGAGTTTCTAAAAATAGCAAAAGGATATGAAGAAAAACTAAAAATTGCTATTATGGATAATTTTAGTGGATATACTCCAAACTATTTTGCATCTAATTAATGATTGATTTATCAAGTATTAAACTATCTAGTTGTAAAAATTCTAAATATATACAGATATATCAAATGTCTTATATAGAGAATAATAAAGAAAAAATTTGGGATATAGTCCATCTACACGATGCGGTGTTGGTTTTAATTTATAATATTGATAATAACTCTCTTATATTTGTAAAACAATTTCGTCCAGCAGTTTTCTTGAGAAATAATGATGGATATATGTATGAGCTATGTGCTGGAATAGTTGATAAAGAAGGTAAGAGCAAAGAACAAATCGCAATAGAAGAAGTATATGAAGAATGTGGGTATAAAGTAGAAAATTTAGAAAAAATTGCAGAATTTTATTCATCAGTAGGAACAAGTGGAAATAAACAAAGTATATTTTTTACTGAAGTAAAAAATAATGATAAAGTTTCACTTGGAGGTGGAATAGATGATGAATTTATTGAAATTGTAGAAATTAAGTTAGAAAATATAAAAAGCATTTTAGCAAAACCAAATATAACATCATCGCTTGGTTATGCTATTATGTGGTTTATGATAAATAAGCAAAGAGTATAGTTATGAAAAGAATTTTATTAATATTTATTTTATTGTTTATTGCGTGTAATGATAATCAAACCCAAATAAAAAAAGATACATATTCATTAATAAGCATAGAATCTAAAAAAATAACATTTAATAAAAGAGAAGAAGTTTTATCTACAAATTATAATAAACCATATCTTTTAGTATTCCTAAGCACTTGGTGTGATTACTGCTTAGGGCAAGCCCAACATATAGCAAACATCAATGAAGAGTTTGGAGATAAAGTTAATATATATGGAATATTTATTGATAAAGATGAGGAATTAACAAAACTAAAAGATTTTATAGAAAAGTCAAATACAAAGTTTGAGTGGTATTATAAAGGTGATATAGCAAAGCTAGTAGATTCTTATAAAATTACTACATTCCCATTTATGCTTTTATATGATAAATTTGGGAATTTAGTAATGAGCTATGATGGATTGACACCTGAAGAAATGATAAGTTTTGATATAAAAAAAGTTATATAGAGGCACTAAAATGTTTTCTTTTTTTAAAACCATAAAATCATCTCAAAATGTTATAACAAAAGATATTTTAGAAGAAAAACTACTTGAATGTGATATAGAATATAGCATTATAGAAAAGATTTTAGAGGCAGTTGGCTCTAAGGTTAGTAAAAGTGAATTAGAAGCAAATCTCATTAGATTTTTAAAAAAAGAGAGTTACTATGATAAATTAGAGCTAAGAGAAATTAATAATAAACCTCTAGTTTTTTTAATAGTTGGAGTTAATGGGGCAGGGAAAACTACCACAATAGCTAAGATAGGAAAAATATATAAACAAAATAGTAAAAAAGTAATCTTTGGTGCTGGAGATACATTTAGAGCTGCTGCCGTAGAACAAATATGTGCTTGGGGAAAGAAACTTGAAATTCCTACTATTAGCTCAAAATTTGGAGCAGACCCTGCTTCAGTAGCGTTTGATACAATAAATGCGGCAAAAAGTAGAAACTTGGATATAGCTATAATTGATACAGCAGGTAGGCTTGATAATAAAATAAATCTAAAAAATGAGTTAATAAAAATTTCTAATACTTGCAAAAAGGCACTAAATGGAACTGATTTTTATAAGATTCTAGTGCTTGATGGAACACAAGGAGCACAAGCTATAAATCAAGCAAGAATATTTAATGAAGCAATAGATATTGATGGTATAGTAATAACAAAACTTGATGGTACAAGCAAAGGTGGAAGCTTAATTAGCATAATATATGAATTGAGATTACCTATATTGTATATTGGCATTGGAGAAGGTGAAGATGACTTTATACCATTTGATATTGATTGGTATTTAAAAAATCTCATTGATTATATATTCTAATAATTTTAAGGTAATTTGTGGCAAAAAAACAAACTATATTTGAATGCCAACATTGTGGCACACAAAATACAAAATGGATTGGTAAATGCCCTAATTGTAACTCTTGGGATAGCTTTATTGAAATTAAACTAAAGAATTTAGTATCAATAAATCCAAAATATACCACAAATAATAAAGCCCTAGCTTTGAATGAAGTAGAAGTTTCTAAAATAGAATACTTTAGCTCAAAAGAAATAGAATTTGATATAGTTTTAGGCGGTGGGATAGTCTTGGGTGGATTGTATTTAATAGGAGGTAGTCCGGGTGTTGGAAAATCTACTCTTTTATTAAAAACTTCGCTAAACTTAGCAAAAGAAAAATCCATTCTTTATGTAAGTGGTGAAGAAAACCCTACTCAAATTCGCTTAAGAGCAGAAAGATTAGGAAAAATTGAAAATAATCTATTTTTGCTTAATTCAATAGAATTAGAAGATATTGAAGAGAGTTTAAAAACACAGAAATATCAAATATGTGTTATAGATAGTATTCAAACTATGTTTAGCAATGCAATTAGTTCTGCACCTGGAAGCGTATCTCAAGTAAGAGAATGCACATTTTTGTTGCTTAGGCTTGCAAAGGAATTACAAATTAGTATTTTTATAATTGGGCATATTACCAAAGAAGGTTCTATTGCTGGTCCTAGAATCTTAGAACATATGGTAGATTGTGTATTGTATTTTGAGGGAGATCCATCAAAGGAGCTTAGGATATTACGTAGCTTTAAGAATCGCTTTGGAGCAACAAATGAAGTAGGTATATTTGAAATGGGACAAAATGGATTAATAAGTGCAAAAAATACTTCAAAAATGTTTTTTAACCAAAGAGATTCTATGGCAGGAAGTGCGATTAGTGTGGTCTTAGAAGGGAGCAGACCCATTATACTTGAAGTTCAAGCTTTAGTCAGTGAGAGTAATTTTCCTAAACGCTCTGCCACAGGCTTTGAAATAAATAGATTAAATATGCTCTTAGCTTTATTAGAACGTAAATTAGATTTTCCTTTTGCTAGATATGATGTATTTATTAATATAGTTGGTGGAATGAAAGTCAATGAAACAGCTGTGGATTTAGCAATAATTGCTGCAATAATATCTTCATATCGTAATCGCCCATTAAATAATAAAAGTGCATTTATAGGAGAAGTAAGCTTAATTGGTGATATTAGAGAAATTAGCAATATTGACTTAAGACTAAAAGAGTTAGCCTCTTATGGATTTAATAATGCAATAATCCCTAAAAAAACAAAAAATAATTATGGCTTAAAAATCTTTGAAGTATCCGATGTAACTAAGATTTTACAATGGATGTAAATTTATGAATAAAATTATATTAATATTTATTCTTATATTTTCTTCTATATATGCAGAAAATGAAGATACTAGAGCAAAAAGGATTACAAAAGAGCAACCCACAAAAAAACTACAACAAAAAGAGCAAACAACAAATAAAAAAACTACTACAAAAAGGATAAATAGAAGAAATATATCAAGTAAAGATAGACGAAAAAGTGTATTAACTACAAACAAAAACAATATAGGTTATAGAAATATCACCATATCAAATATATATAAACAAAATGAGGAATCTATTAAATTTTTTATTGGTGGTAATTTTGGAATAGATATATCTGCATTAAAATACTCTTATGAGAACTTAAACACATCTACTTTAAAAACAACTAGATCAGCTTCAGCTAGCTTTGGTTTTAAGGGAGGGATATTGAGTGAAGAAAAATATCTAGGTGGGAGATTCTATGCTGAAGGCTCATATATAAAAATTCCAAAATTTCATATTTTAACAATGGGTTTAAATATAGATTTATTAATAAATTATTATCAAAGTAGAAAGTGGAGCTTAGGACTTTTTCTTGGATTAGGAGGCGGAATGCATATAGCAATGTTTGCAGATGATGAGCTAAAAAATAATGGAAAAGTTCCTTTAAGCCCAATAGGATGGGTAAATATAGGATTAGTTAGATTTATATATAGAAGTCATAGTTTTGAATTCTCATTTAGGTATCCATATATATTTGCTTCAATTTATAAAGATTCTGCTACAAAAAATATAAATGGGGTATTACAAAATCAAACAATAGGATATAAGTTTAAATCAGATACATTGTTATTTAGTTATGTTTATAATTTTTAATTATACGGAAATTTATTAGATTCTTTTAGAATCTAATAAAAAACTATAATTTACTTGCATTTTGTGATAAGTATTCAGCTACACCTTTTGCATCTGCTTTCATACCCTTATCGCCTTTATTCCAGCCAGCAGGACAAACTTCTCCATTTTCTTCAAAGAAAAGAAGTGCATCAACCATTCTTAAAGTTTCATCTACATTTCTTCCAAGTGGCAAATCATTAATTGTAGAATGACGAATAACTTTATTTCTATCAATCAAAAAAGTTCCCCTTAATGCAACTGCACCATTAAATAAAACATCATAATCTCTTGAAATTGACTTTGTAATATCTGATACAATAGCAAATCCAACCTCACCTATACCACCCTGATTTACAGGAGTTTTTGTCCACGCAAAGTGAACTTCCTTAGAATCAATAGAAATACCAATAAGATTAATTCCTCTATCATTAAATTCTTTAATCCTATTATGAAATGCAATTATTTCTGATGGACATACAAAAGTAAAATCCTTTGGCCAAAAGAATAAAACTGCCCCATTTTTACCAATATTTTTATATAATTCAAAGTTATCATCAAATGTTCCATCTGCTTTTAATGCCTCTGCAACGAAATTTGGTGCTTGTTTTGTAACTAACATCATAATCTCCTAAATATTTATTATATTAATTTCTCCATTTTAAAATTTAAAGAGAACGCAGGATTCTACAAAAGCTAATATTATAAAAAGCTTTAATTTTAACTTATTGTTAATAATAAAAATTATTGTTTTATTCTATTATTTATCTCTGTTATTATATCAAAACCATTATTTAGTGCAGATGCAATAGAACCCCCAGACTTAAAGAGCAAATCTCCTGCCACAAAAATATTTTTCACAGAACTTTCACAAGAAGCATTAACGATAGGCACACCTGTAGAATCTAGCTCTAAATTACATTTCTTAAGAAAATCAACAGGAGCTACTCCACCTATGGCATAAACTATCTTATCAAATATTTCGCTACTACCATCTTTAAAATTTACCTTTGGCTTTCCATTGCTAGAGTCTAAACTCTCTATATCAATTGCTAATTTTGTTTTTAACTTACCAGATTCTATACTTTTATCAAGTAATTCCTTATTTATTTGGTTAATTCTGCTAAATTCTGCTTTACGATAATTTAACATAACATTATTTTTCTCTGCTAAGAAGTAGGCATATTCAACTGCTGAATTTCCACCACCTACGATTAAAACCTTTTCATTTTGATTAATTGAATTTGCATTAAAAAATACTTTATTGCGAATCTCAAGAGGAATTGGATAACTCGGCTTATTGGGAACACCCATTTTACCTATTGATATAACTACAAATTTAGCTTTTACCTCATCCCCTCCTGTTGTGCGAAGTGTAAAAATATCTCCATCTTTTGAAATATTATCAATTTCTATTTTAAACCTAACATCAATATTATTTGTTGCTAAAATTTTATCAAATAAATCAAGGGTGCTTTCTTTTGTCCCGTCCATAAAATAAATATTTCCATTTAAGTCAATTTTTTGCCCCTTATAGTCTTTATCAACTCTCTTATTATCTTTATAAAATTTTCTAATTGTAGTTGAATGATTCTCGCCTTTTTCAAATAAAATTACATCATCAATCTTTAATATCACACTCTCAACAGCTGCTGCTATACCACCTGGACCTCCGCCTACAATAGCAATATTATAAATTTTCATTTTTCTCCTTTTTTAAATCATTTTTATAAGCATCATTTAATTCATCTACATCATCAATTAAAAGACCATGTGTAAATTTCTTTTCATCATCAAATTGACCACTTCTAAGTCCCCAAATAAATGCAATTAGCCCAAGTAAGCCTATTAGAATAGATACACCAAGCATTATAGCAACCATTCCATCATTCATTAAGTTTCCTTTATAAATGATAGGGCGTATTCTCTAGCTAGCTTTAAAGAATCTTCAACCTTATCTGCGTATTTTCCGCCAGCTGTGGCAAAGTCATCTCTACCACCACCTCCTCCTCCTATAATTTCACAAACTTTTTTTATCCAGTTATCTGCTTTTAAACTTGAAATTCCCTTCACTCCAGCACCAATATTAATCTTTCCATTATCATTAGTAATTAGTAAAATAGCAACCTTTTGATTGTCTTTTTTTACCTCATCAATGGTTGTTTTAATATTAACTAATGGCGAGGTCTCTGCAATCAAAAGTTTAATATCTCCAATTATTTCAAAATTTAAACTCTTTAATCCATTTCCTTCATCAGTCTTACTTTTTAAATCTTTTAATTTTTGTATAGAATCTTTTAACTTTTGAACACCACTTAAAATATCTTGTGTTTTTAGTGTCTCTTTTAAAGAGTAATTTAAATGTAAATTATCTCTAGTATATTCATATCCAGCCTTCCCACAAACTGCCTCAATCCTTCTTACACCACTTGAAATCCCAGATTCTTTTGTAATATAAAAATTACCAATAAAAGCTGTATTGCTAATATGAATTCCACCACATAATTCACAACTTACATCTCCAAAGCTAATAACCCTAACAATATCTCCATACTTTTCACCAAAAAGAGCCATAGCACCACGACTTTTCGCCTTATCTAATGGGAGAAATTCTATCTTTATAGGCAACTGCGATAATATCATCTTATTAACTTCAAGCTCAATTAAGTCTAACTCATCTTTAGTTATTTGTTTTGGGTGTGTAATATCAAACCTGAGACGATTAGATTCTACTAAACTCCCTGCTTGAGAAATGTGTGAACCTAAAATTTTCCTTAAGCTTGAATGGAGCAAATGTGTGGCACTATGGTGCTTTGCAATTTCTACTCTATTTTTATCAACTACCGCGTCAATAACATTTCCAACTTTTAAAGGAGTATTTGTGCTAACCTCACTAATATTTAAACCAAAATACTTCTTTGTATAAATAACACTAGCAACTTTTTTATTATTTATAAAAATCTCTCCACTATCACCAACAGGACCACCTCCTTCAGCATAAAAAGGAGTAGAGTCTAAAAATACATAGCCATCTCCATCAAGCCTATCTACCCTTTTATAATTAATATCAAGTAATGCTAAAATCTTACTTTTTGATTTATCATTATCATAGCCTATAAATTTATTTTCACCAAATTCTTCTAAAAGGCTAGAGAAATCTCCAGATTTTATATCATCTCCACTGCCTTTCCACGCTCTTTTTGCACGCTCTTTTTGCTGCTGCATACAAGCATTAAAAGTTTTTAAATCAACTTGAATATTCTTATCTTTTAACATATCCTGTGTTAAATCAAGTGGGAAACCATAAGTATCATATAGCTTAAATGCTACTTCACCACTAAAAACACTACTTGACCTTACGAATTCTTTTTGAAAAATATCCATCCCAGATTCTATTGTAAGCAAAAACCTATCTTCTTCTAAACGACATTGTTCAATAATGGCTCCTCTTTTATCATTTAAATATGTATAATGATGGGATAAATTATCACATACAGCAGGAATTAATTTATACAAAAATGCCTCTTTTAAGCCAAGTAAATATCCATGTCTCATAGCTCTACGCAAGATTCTACGAAGAACATAGCCTCTTCCTTCTTTGTCAAAATTTACCCCTTGTGCTAAGAGAAAAACTATACTTCTAATATGATCTGCGATTACTCTATGAGATGCTTTAAATTCATCATTATAAGGTTTATTTGTTATATTTACACACTCATTAATAAGAGGCATAAAAATACTAGTATCAAAGTTATTTCGCTTACCCTCTAATAAAGCAACTACTCTCTCTAATCCCATACCCGTATCAATGCTAGGTTTTGGCAGAGGTTTTAAATTACCACTTTCATCTCTTTCATATTGCATAAAAACTAGATTCCAAATCTCTAAAAATCTATCACCATCACCACCAAAATAATCTTCATTAGAATTAAAATATTTGTTTCCTTGGTCAATATAAATCTCACTGCAAGGACCACAGGGTCCAATATCTCCCATTTGCCAAAAGTTATCCTTATCTCCTAACATTTTAATTCTAGATTCATCAATAAATTTTTTCCATATACTTAATGCTTCATCATCACTTGTGTGAATACTTATATAAATCTTACTCTTAGGAAACCCAAGCTCTTTTATGACAAAATCCCAAGCATACTTTATAGCCTCTTCTTTAAAATAATCTCCAAATGAAAAATTGCCTAACATTTCAAAAAGGGTATGATGTCTTGCTGTGTATCCAACATTTTCTAAATCATTATGCTTACCTCCTGCACGAATACAAAGCTGTGAACTAGCCGCCTTAGTATTGGTAGGAGGTGGTATTTTACCTGTAAAAATATCCTTGAATTGCACCATTCCTGCATTTGTAAATAATAATGTAGGGTCATCTGGCACAAGAGGCATACTATCATAAATATAATGTTCATTATTCTGAAAATATTTTAAAAACTTATCTCTTATATCAATCATTTAAACTTCTTTAATATTCCTAAATTAAGGTTAAGCATTCTACAAAAATGCACTTAAAAATATAATAATTTTTAGGCAATAATATTTAAGTAAATATATTTTGCAAAACTTTATATAAATCATATACTTTTAGTAGCATTCTCTATATTTAAAAGCTTTAATTTATTTTCCAATCCACCTGCATATCCAACTAGAGAACCATCACTGCCTATAACTCTATGACAAGGAATTATAATTGATATTGGATTCTTACTAACTGCATTCCCCACTGCTTGTGATGACATTTTATCAATATTTCTTTTCTTGGCAATAATATTTGCAACCTCTTTATAGCTTATAGTCTTTCCATAAGGAATTTCTTTTAAAACCTCCCAAACAGAAAGTCTAAAAGGAGTAGAATCTAATGAAATCTTTGGAGTAAAATCTGGAATCTTACCTCTAAAATAGATATTAAGCCAATCTTTAGCTTGCTTAAAAATGTAAATATTAGATTCTTCTTTAAAAACAACATCATGAAAAAGCCTACTAAAATGAGAATAAAAATAAAGCCCAACTAGGCTATTACTATCACTAAGCAAAACTAAATCTTTAAAAGTAGTTTTATATAACATCTTTCTATCAAGGTTAATAATAAACTTAAAAAACTCTATACTTAAATAAATCTAATATTTTTCATCATTTTTAAAATATGTTTTGATTCTAACTACTAGAGCATAGTTTATTTTAAAACTAGAGTATTTACTCCGCTGCTTTGATAAACAAGCACTCTTTTATTAACATTCTTGTATTTTTTCATAGCATTATTAAAATCATTTACATTATTAATCTTTATATCTTCAATCTGTGATATTATATCGCCCTCTTCAAAACCTGCTTTAGCGGCACTACTATTTTCTGCTACACTACTTACTATTACTCCACTAAAATTATTTGGGATTCTATACATTTGTCGAATCTGATTTGTCAAATTTTCAACTACAATGCCACTATTTTGAGATGTTTTAGCATCATTATTTGCTTTATTATTGCTACCATATTTCAAATTATCTTTTGATTTATCTAACTTAACTTTAGTAGTATATTCCTTCTTATCACGTATATATCGAACCTCTACTACATCATTTGGACTAAATTGTCCTATTGTGTTTTTTAAATCCGATGCAGAAGATATCGGTTTATTATTTACTGCTATAATTAAGTCCCATACTTTTAAACCAGCTTTAGCTGCTGCCGAATTACTATCAAGGCTAACTAAAACAGCACCAATTTTACCATTATAAAGATTTGAAAGATTATCAGTTACATCTTGGATTCCAACTCCTAAAAATCCTCTCTCAATACTTCCCTTTTCAATTAGAGTTTTTGTTATTTTTTGAACCATATCAGAAGGTATTGCAAAACCTATACCGTGATTACCGCCTGTGCGTGATAATATCGCTGTATTAATGCCTATTAAAGCACCTCTACTATCTACTAAAGCACCACCAGAATTTCCGGGATTAATGCTTGCATCAGTTTGAATAAAATTCTCATAATCATTTATTCCAACATCACTTTTATCTAACGCAGATATAATTCCTTGAGTTACACTTTCACCTACACCAAAAGGATTTCCTATGGCAAACACTATATCACCAACCATTAATTCATTACTATTACCTATCTTTGCATAAGGTAAATTTGTTTGATTAATTTTAATAACTGCAATATCACTTCTTGGATCTTTACCTATAATCTTTGCTTCATACTCTTTTTTAGAATTATTGGGTAAAGATACTAAAATCTTATCTGCACCATCAATTACATGATTATTTGTAACAATATATCCATCTTTTGAAATAATAACTCCGCTACCTAAACTGCGTTCAACTCTATCTTTTGGCATATTTTTATATAAATCCCCAAAAAATTGCTGGAAAAATGGGTCATTAAACATAGGGTTATTTACAATGCTATTTGAAACTTTTTTTTGTGTAGATATATTAACAACACTCTGTTTTACTTCACTAATAGCTTCATTATATGAATGTATTACACCATTTACACCGCTTGGATTCTGCCTTTTTGTAATACTTGGTGCTTCTTCAAAATTAAATGCAATAGCCAAAAATGGAATAATTAATAAATATAATAATTTCATCATCTCAATCCTTATCTTTCCTTGTAATATTTTGGATAAAATTATATATCAATATATGTAAATTATTGGCATATTTTTTATGTATAAAATCTTAACATTGAACTAAAATATCTATTTAGAAAGCTTAACCGTTAAATATATTACTTCCTATACGAAGCATATTTGCACCATTTGCAATAGCAATTTTATAATCATTACTCATTCCACAAGACATAATCTCTGCACCACAAGATTGTAAATTATCAAAAATATCTCTTACCTTTTTAAAACAAGAATCTATTAGCTTAGTATCAGCAGTATTTGCCCCTATACTCATCACCCCTTTTAACTTTATATTTGGACAAGATTCTACAATCTCCTTATAAGATTCTACTGCAATTTCAATATCAAAACCACTTTTACTATCCTCTTTGGAACTATTTAATTGCAATAAACAATTTAAGAATTGATTATTATTTTCTAATCTTTTTTGTAAGGCAGTGGCTAATTTTATTGAATCTAGGGCTTGAAATAAAAATGGTTTTATCTCTAAGAGATGATTTATTTTATTTTCTTGTAAAGTGCCTATCATATGCCACTCTATTGGTAAATTATTAACTTGAGTGCTTTTAGTCTTTAAATCTTGGACTTTATTTTCACCAAATGCCCTATGTCCTACATTATATAAAGCTATTATTTGCTCTAATGAAGCATATTTTGATACAGCAATTAACTTTATTATTTGATGAGATGAGTATTTTAGACGCTCTATTTCTATACTTTCAATCAATTTTGTTAGATTATTTTTTAAAGATTCTTCCATAATAACCCCTGCTTAAATTTAAGGTGTTTTAGTTGCAATTCTTGAAATATCATTATATATTCCAAGTGCCATTAAACATAGTAATAAAACCCACCCAAAAATAGTTAATCTATATAACACATTTTCATTCAAAGGCTTTTTTACAATCCACTCATAAATACAAAAAATTATATGCCCTCCATCAAGTGCTGGAATAGGGAATAAATTTAAAACTCCAAGATTAATTGAAATTAATGCAGTAATACCAAAAAGTGCTATAATACCGCTATCTGTGGCTTGAGAAATAATTTGAACTATTGCTATTGGTCCACCAAGCTCACTTGTGGGCAAGATTCCTATGATTAACTTTTGAATACTTAATAATATCATTTTCCCTGAATAAATAGTTTCATTAAATGCAAATGGAATTAACTCGCTAACTTTATATGTAACTTTACCAATTTCACCTTTAGCTTTTATGCCAATAAAACTTTGCTTAATATCCTCACCAAATATATTTTTACTATCTTTTATCTTAGGAGTTAGTGTAACTTGTAAAATTTCTCTATTACGTTCAAAAGTAATCAATAGTGGTTTATTTTTATTACTCACATAATCAGAAATATCTCGCCAAATTTTAATATCTTTATCATCAATTTTTAGGATTTTATCATCCTTTGTAAATCCTGCGGACATAGCAGGAGAATCTTGCATAGTTTCCCCTATAACAGGGAGAAGTGAGTTTATTCCTAATACTCCAATAACTATATATAATAAAAATGCTAACATAATATTTGCTCCACTTCCAGCAAACAAAATACATATTTTTTTCCAAGGAGCTTTTGTATTGAAACTATCATCATCTCTATTTTGTAAAGTTGGATTTAAATCATCCTGTCCTTTCATTTTTACATAGCCACCAAGAGGAATTGCTGATATAGCATACTCCGTATTACCTATCGTTTTTTTTATAAGCTTTTTACCAAAACCTATGCTAAATACCTCAACTCTAACACCAAATAATCTTGCTATTAAAAAATGTCCTAATTCGTGAAAAAAAATTAAAAATGATAAAACTAAAATTGATATTAATAACCACATAATCTACTCTTTATAATATGCTCTTATATAATCATACCCAGAATACAAGGTAACAAAAACTGCACACCACAATAAAAACATTCCACCCGGAAACAAATCTGCCAATAAAAATGCTATTGCCGCAATTTGAAACCCTACTTTATATTTACCAAGATTTCTAGCTGCTACATTTTTGCCATTACTTGCCGCCATTACCCTTAGTCCTGTAATAAAAAATTCTCTACTTAATATTAGAAATACAGCCCAAGGATTAGCCCTATCTAAAATGAGAAGACCAATAAAACCACCAAGAACAAGCATTTTATCCGCTAGAGGGTCAAAAACTTCCCCAAACCTTGTCTTTACATTATAATGCCTTGCAATATATCCATCAAAAAAATCAGTTAAACTAGCTATGCAAAATATAAGTGATGCTGCATAATTTATCCAAGAACAATCTAACCAAAAAGGTTTTAAATCTACTCCATGTATAATTATTATAAGCATAATTATAGCTAGGATTATTCTAACTATGGTTAAAATATTTGGTAAATTTCTAGTAAAGGATAAAGCCATTATTTAAATGTAGTTCCACCATCAATAACTATTGTTTGCCCTGTGATCCAAGAGCTTTGTGTTTCATCACATAAGAAAAATGCTGCACCTGCTAAATCCTCTGGAGTTCCCATTCTATTTAGCGGAGATTGTTCTTCTACTTTTTGTTTTACAATATCATAATCAGGAAATGCTCTAAGAGCATCTGTATCAATAGGACCACCGCTAACTGCATTAACTCGAATCTTAAACTCACCTAACTCCTGTGCTGCATATTTTACCATTGTTTCAACAGCATTCTTAGAGTTCCCGTGCCCTGCATAGTTTGGCATATATACTAGATTGCCTGTTGAGCTTAAGCTTATTATTGTCCCACCACCATTTTCTTTCATTCTTTTTGCTGCCTCTTGAGCTCCCACTACAAATGCTAAAACTGTTGCTGTATAAATATTATTCAATCCTTTTGGTTTTAATCTCATAAATGGTGCAAACCCTCCTGCAACACTCTTACCATAAATGATTGCATTTGATATAAAAAAATTAATGCTATTAAAATCTTCATCAATTTTTTTAAATAATTCAACATATTGCTCTACCTCAAGAACATTTAAGGGATATGCTTTTGCTTTTATTTGATACTTACTCTCTATATCTGCAATTATTTTATTAGCCTCTTCCTCATTTTTATTATAAGTAAAAGCTATATTAACACCATTTTGTGCAAACTTATACAAAATTGCCTTTCCTATTCCCCTAGTAGCACCACTAATAACTAATGTTTTACCCTTCATATATTCTCTTGTATTACTTAAATTCATTCTTTCACCTCATATTTTTGTAATATATTTTCAAGCAAAGCTATATTTTCCTTCTTCATAGGGCTTAATGGAAGTCTAAACTCTAGACTATCAATCAATCCACATAAAAACATTGCAGTTTTAATAGGTATTGGGTTAGTTTCACAAAATAAAACCTTATTAATCTCAAAAAGTTCTATACTTTCCTTTAGACATTCATTTTGTTTATTTTCATTTGCATATTTTACTAAATTTACAATTCTATCTGGCAACAAGTTTCCTGTTACAGATATTACGCCGCAACCACCACTTGATAAAATTGGTTGATTAATAGAATCTTCTCCACTTAAAACCTTAAAATCTTTGATTTTTGATTTTATTTCAACCACTCTTTCAATATCACCACTAGCCTCTTTAACACCATATATATTTTTATTTACTTCATTTAGCCTTTTCATTGTGCTAACTTCTATACTAACTCCTGTGCGAGAAGGTATATTATAAAGCAAAACTGGTATATCAATAGAATTTGCTATTGATATAAAATGCTGATATAAGCCTTCTTGTGTTGGCTTATTATAATATGGGGTTACACATAAAATACCATCAGCTCCAGATTTTTGTGCAAATTGTGCTAATTCTATTGCCTCTCTTGTAGAATTACTTCCAGCTCCTGCTAAAACCTTTGTTCCTGTATTTTTACATACATCAACTGCTACTTTAATACAATCCATATGTTCTTTATGGCTTAAAGTAGTAGATTCTCCTGTTGTGCCAGTAGGAACGCAAGCATCCATTTTATATTTAATTTGTCTCTTTATAATCTTTTCATAACTTACAAAATCAATCTTATCATTTTTAAATGGAGTAATTAACGCACTCATAGCACCAATAATTTCTTCTTTCATACTAAGTCCTAGTTATTTC
Organism: Helicobacter sp. MIT 14-3879; assembly: GCF_003364125.1. NCBI lineage: Bacteria > Pseudomonadati > Campylobacterota > Epsilonproteobacteria > Campylobacterales > Helicobacteraceae > Helicobacter > Helicobacter sp. MIT 14-3879. The sequence continues at coordinate 78,644 of NZ_NXLP01000002.1, read as the reverse complement.
CTTAAAAATATAGTAGTTGAAGTTTCACTTGTAAAATACTTATTAGCAACTTTTACCACATCATCTTTTGTTATTTTATCAAAATTGTATTCATATTCTAATAATGGTTGAATATTTCCCATTGCAAAATATTCTCCATATAAAGATGCTACTTGAGAGCTATTCTCTAATCCATATATAAAATCTGCCTTTATATTAATCTTCGCTTTTAGTAACTCTTTTTCACTAATATTACCATTTTTAATACTTTCTATTTGCTTAAGCATAGATTCTTGTAAGGTTTCTGCTTTGATATTCTCATTTCCACTTGCCATAAATATAAATAATCCATCATCTTTTAGTTCCATGTTATAGGCATATACACTCTGTGCAATTTTTTCTTTATTTATCATATTTTCTACTAGAATTGAACTTTTACCATTACTTAAAATATTGCTTAAAATAGAAAGAGTAATTTGATCTTTATGCTCAAAATTTGGAATCTTAAAAGCTAGGGCATATAATTCTAATTCTTGATTTTCTCTTTTAATTTCTATAAATCTTTTATCATTTTGTTTTGGCTCTATTGTATGAAAACTAGGAATTTTTGATTTATTTTTAATTTTATTAAAATATTTTTTTGCACTATCAAAAACTACTTTAGATTCCACATCACCAGCTACGACTATAATTGCATTTTGTGGCTGATAATATGTATTATAAAAATCCCTTATATCTTCTATATTCCAAGATTTTATATCCTCCATAAATCCTATTGGCGTCCAATGATATGGATGATAAATATATGCTGTATTAAAAAGCCTAAAATAAAGATAACCCATAGGATTATTATCAGTCCTCCATAATCTTTCTTCGCTTACAACATTTCGCTCTGTTTGAAACTCAGAATCTTTGAGTGAGAGGTTTTGCATCATTTCAGAAAAAAGTTCTAATATTTTATCTAAGTTAGAAACATTTGACTTTACAAAATATCTAGTATAGTCAAAACCTGTTGAAGCATTTGTGTTACCACCAAATCGCTTAACTATATTATCAAATTCACCACTTTTCAATTTCTTTGTGCTTTTAAAATTCATATGTTCTAACATATGTGCTATACCACTTTTACCTAATATTTCATTCCTACTTCCAACTTTATAAAAAATATTTACATCAACTACTTTACTATCATTTTTCATAGGAATTACTACCACCTTAAGCCCATTGTCTAAATTTATCTCATCATATTTATATAAAGAACTACTTAAAACATAACTACTCATAAAAATTACTCCAAAAAATATAAACTTTAATCTCAACGCAATCCCTTTCCAATAGCTTCAGAAATGGATTTAAATCCATCTTCTTCTAATCTATTTAATATTATTTGATTTATATCTTTAATTATGCTTGGTCCTTCAAAAATCATACCTGAATACACTTGAACTAGAGATGCACCTAATTTAATGCGTTCATAAGCTTCATCACCATCATTAATACCACCAACTGATATTAAAATAGTCTTACCAAATAAATTTTCACTTAAGATTTGAAAAATCTCTCTTGATTTTTTCTTTAATGCTTCTCCACTAATACCACCAAAATCTTTTGCATTCTTAAGAAGAGAGTAATCAATAGTAGTATTTGTAGCAATAATTCCGTTAGCACCATTATTTATTGCACACTCACAAACATCTAACATATAATCTATGCTCATATCAGGAGAAATCTTTAAAAAAATAGGCTTATCTGTTTGTTTTCTCAACTCTTGCATTAAAACTTTTACAAACTCTTCATTTTGTAAGTCTCGTAAGTTAGGAGTATTTGGTGATGAAAGATTTATTGTAAAATAATCTCCTAAACCCCTAAAACTACTAACTAATTTTTTATAATCAAACAATACTTTTTCTTGTTCTGTAATTTTATTTTTACCAATATTTACGCCAAGAGGCAATATAAAAGGATATATCCTAGCAAATCGCCTTGATATTACTTTTGCACCATCATTGTTAAAGCCCATTGCATTTTGTATGCTATTTTCTTCTACAAATCGAAAAATTCTAGGTTTTGGATTGCCATCTTGTGGTTTTGGCGTAATAGTTCCTATTTCAATAAAGCCAAAGCCAAGAGATGAAAGCCCTTTTATCATAGTAGCATTTTTATCAAAACCGGCAGCAAGTCCAGTTGGATTATAAAAATTAAGCCCAAGTATATTTTGTCTTAGCCTCTCATCAAAAAAGCAAAATCTATTTACCATATTCTCTAATACTAAAGGCATTGCTTGTGCTAACATAAGCAATTTCTCCGCTACTGTATGCATATTTTCAGGATCAAATTTAAAAAGATAAGGTCTTATTGTCTTATACATTGGCATTAAAACACTAAGTATTCTTTTTTTACTTTAACCAATTCATCAATTTTAGCTTTTAGCTTATTTACATAAGAATCAATTTGCTCTAACTTCCAAATCTCTATATGTTCTGGATAATCCATACTGCCTCGTTTAATCATTACATAATCTAAAAAGCTAATTTTATGCATAGAAAGTAAAATCCTAATTTCCTCTTCGCAGTCTTCAATATCTTTTATTATAGCATTTATCTTATCAAACATAGCATATCCAAAATTTGAGTTAAGTTTAAAAGCCTACCATAACTTTCATAAAAATATCATTTTGTAAAATACAAGAAATGAGTCTTTGTCTAAAAACTTAAATATTTTATCTATTAAGCTATTAAGCTTCTATTATTTAATACCTGCTTCTACTAATTTATGAATATGAATTAAACCTCTAATTGAATTGTCTTTATCTGTTATTACTAAAGCTTGAATCTTATTATCTTCTATAAATCTTAATACATCATAAGCTAATATATTTTCATCATTACATACTTTAGGGTTTAGTGTTGCAAAATTAATAGCCTTTTGCTCTAAACTAAAATCATCTCTTATAATTGCTCGTCTTAAATCACCATCACTTAATATTCCAACTAATTTATTGGATTCTGCTATTAACACACTTCCTAATTTTCCATTAGTCATTACTATAATTGCATCTTTCATTGTTGTATCTTTAGAAATAATAGGGATATTTGAAGTTTGCATTAAATCTTTAATTTTTACAAAAAGTCTCTTTCCTAAACTCCCGCCTGGGTGAAATAAAGCAAAATCATCTTCCTTAAAACCTCTTCTCTTCATAAGACATATAGCTAGTGCATCTCCAAGCACCAAAGTTAACGTTGTAGATGAGGTAGGGGCAACATTCAAAGGACAGGCTTCTTTACTAACACTAATGTCTATAAAATAATCACCCATTTTTGAGATTGTGCTATTTTTATTTTTTGTCATAGTAATAATTTTTTTACAAAGCCTTTTTAAATGAGGCATTATATTTATAATCTCTTCACTCTCACCACTATAACTTATTACAAGGGCTATATCATCTTTACATATCATTCCTAAATCACCGTGCATAGCATCTGTTGGGTGGATAAAAAAACTAGGAGTTCCTGTGCTAGCAAAGGTGGCTGCCATCTTTGCACCAATTAATCCACTTTTTCCAACCCCAATAATAATAAGTCTAGAATCTGAAGAATAAATTAATTCTATAATATCTCTAAAAGATTTAGAATCTAGATTATTACAAGCATTTAGCAACTCTTTTGCTTCAACCTCTAAAACTTCCTTTGCTATTGCTCTAAAATCCATTTCACCTAACCTATATAAAATAAATATTTATAATAATCGTTGGATATCGCTTAAATTTCTTAAATGCTAGTTTTCGTAAATGAAGTTTTAAGTTTCCTTCTAAATTCTTACTTATAGTTTCTGGCTTTGCTGTTGATATATAAAGACTGATTGCATTTTCTAATTCTTTTGTAAAGTATTTATCATCTAACCCTAAAATTTGCATTTTTAAATCAAACTTCAAAGTATCTTTATAAAGCTGCATTGCTATCACTATAAGCCCATCATTTGCTAACTTTTGTCTATCTAAAACAGTTAAATTATCAATGATTTTATCTGCGTGATTATCTATAAACAATTTACCTGTTTTTACACTCTTAATTTTTTTCATATATGTTGGGCATACTTCAATTTGATCGCCATCTTCCATTAAAATAATATTTTTTTCTAAAACTCCACATTTTATAGCTGTATCTTTATGTTTAGCTAAGTGATTATATTCTCCGTGAACTGGTAAGAAAAATTTTGGTTTGATTAATCTTAGCATTAACTTTTGCTCTTCTTGTGCTGCATGCCCACTTACGTGAATCTCACTAAAATCTTGATAAGCCACCTTTGCTCCAGATTTCATTAAAAAATTAATAACTTTTGATACATTACCCTCATTACCAGGAATTGGCTTTGCAGAAAGTATAATTGTATCTGTTGATTTAATTTTAATATGTCTATGTTCATCTGTCGCCATTCTATACAATGCACTCATAGTCTCACCTTGAGAACCAGTAGTTACGATTAACACTTCATTATCAGCATATTTTTCAACTTCGTGTGCTTCTATAAAAACATTTTGAGGAATATGAATATAGCCTAATTGTCGTGCAATTTCTAGATTCTTCTCCATTGAACGTCCAATAACGCAAATTTTTCTATTAAATTTTATACCATAGCTTATAGCTTGATAAACGCGATGAATATTTGAGCTAAAAGTGCTCATAATAATTCTATCATTTGTATTTTTAAAAACATTTTCGAAAGATGGTCCAACGCTAGATTCACTTGGTGTATATCCTTGACGATGAGAATTAGTAGAATCACTAAGCAAGAGCATAACCCCTTGCTCACCATAATATGCTAGACGATGTAAGTCTGTTGGAAAGTTATCAACAGGAGTATGGTCTATTTTAAAATCACCTGTATGGAAAATTAATCCTGCAGATGTTTTAATAGCAAGAGCTGAAGCATCTATTACAGAGTGTGTAATATGAATCCACTCTATTTCAAAATCACCTATTCTAATTGGCTTTCTTTTTTCTACAATTCTAAATAAAGAGCGATATTTTTTAAGCCCACATTCATCAAATTTATTACCTATCATTCCAAGTGGAAGAGGTGTGCCATATATAGGAAATTGAAGCTGTTTATACAAATGAGGAACTGCTCCTATGTGATCTTCATGTGCGTGAGTAATAATAAGCCCTACTATTTTGTCTTTTATTGCATAAAGGTAGCTAAAATCTGGCACTAAAATATCAACTCCGTGCATGTCAGCCTCTGGAAAGCTCATTCCAGCATCAATTATTATTGCAGAATTTTGACTCTCAATTATAGTTATATTGCCACCAATTTCACCAAGCCCTCCAAGAGGAGTTATGCGAATCTTAGCTTTTGTGTTTAAATCTAATTTATAATGAGGGTTTAGAGTATTTTTATGATTTTTATTATTTAATTCAACTACCTTTTTTAAATCCTTATGAAGTCCTAAATTAGACTTCTCATTTAATCCTGTATCAACATTGCTTACTCCATCTTCAAAGCTATTACTTTCAGCTTTATTTTCATTAAAAATTTCTTTTTTAATTTTAGGTTTCCATTTTTTAAAATATTTTTTTTCTTTTACTCTATCTATATTTTCTATATTATTTTCTACTTTGGTTTTATCTATATTATCTCCTTCCATTTTTCCTCCTTTATAATATTAAAAATTTGGTGATATTGAAGTGTATTTATTTGATGTGCTCTAGCATTATTAGATATATTTAATTTATTTAATATTTCATCTAAATTTTGTATATGAGATAAATTCTTAATTACTTTTTTTCTAGGTGAACAAAAAGCCTTTTTTATCATAGACTCAAATTCATTATCTATATAATTATTATTTTTACTTATAGCAAAAATTGTAGATTCTACCTTTGGTATAGGGCTAAAGGCATTTGGTGGAACTAAAGCTATCTTGCTAACACTTTTGCTTATGCTTTCAGTAATAATGCTAATAGCACAAAAACTGCTATCATTAAATTTGGCACAAAACTTATCAGCAACCTCTCTTTGTGTCATTACTATCATTCCTCTACATAATTTATCTCTTAATACATTTAAAATAATCTTGGTAGCTATATAATATGGTAGATTTGATACCAAAATATATTCTTTATTATGCAACCAACCATTGTTATTAAATGGTATTGATAAAACATCTTTATTGTATAACTTAAGCCTAGGAAATCTATCTTTTAAATATAAATATAATTCACTATCTATCTCATAGGCTATTAAACTAAAACAATCTAATATCTTTATACTTAAATCACCCAATCCAGGTCCAATTTCAACAACATCTAATTCTATATTAGATTCTGCTTCTATTTCTTTTTTGAGAATGGACATAGATTCGATGATCTTATTTAAATAAAATTCATCTTTTAAGAAATTTTGCCCAAACTTCTTCTTTGCTCTAAAAGCCTCTATAAGAACGCTCCTAATTTAATTACACTTGAATATAATTTCATAAGATATTTGTAGATTCTATCTTTTTTTAGATAAAATATCAATAACTACAAGATAAGGCTAAGATGGAAATTTATATGGGATTTAAAAATAATTTGACATTTCGTATTATCCCCTGCCTTGATGTTAAAAATGGGCAAGTTGTAAAGGGAATAAACTTCATAGATTTAGCAAATATTGGTTCTCCTGTGGAAATTGCAAAAAAATATAATGATGAAGGTGCAGATGAAATTATTTTTCTTGATATTACTGCAAGCAATGAAAATAGAAATACTACAATTGATATGGTAAAAATTGTATCAAAGGAAATTTTCATTCCTTTTGCAGTTGGTGGAGGAATAAGAAATCTTAATGATATTTACAATCTTTTAAATGCAGGTTGTGATAAAGTTAGTATAAATTCTTCAGCTATTAAGAATCCAAGCTTAATAGAAGAAGGAGCAAAAAGATTTGGCTCCCAATGTATAATAGTAGCAATAGATGTAAAAAGAAACCATAATTTAAAACAATCAAATTGGAATGTTTTCATAAATGGTGGTAGAGTAGATACAAAAATACAATATAAGCAATGGGTTAAAGAGGTTGAGAGCAGGGGAGCTGGAGAAATCCTACTAACAAGTATGGATAATGATGGTACAAAGAATGGCTATGACAATGAACTTCTATCTTGGAGTGCTGAAAACATTAAACTTCCATTAATTGCAAGTGGTGGTGCTGGAACTATGGAACATATTAAAGATGCTTATATTAATGGTGCGGATGCTGCTCTAGCTGCAAGCATATTTCATTATAAAGAAATAGATATAATGAAACTAAAGGAATACTTATTAAACCAAAATATTCCTGTTAGAATCTAAATTACACTCTTAAGGTGATTGTTATGTATATATGTGCTAGAGGTGAAAATTTTAGCTTTGCAAAAGAAATTGGTGTTGGTTTAATTGATAGTGCAATAGAACTAACTTCATTAATAATAAAAGAATCTCCAAAAGAACTTATATTTATAGGTAGTGCTGGAAGTTATAGTAAAGATATTAATATGTTTGATATTTTCATTAGCAATACCGCCACACAAATAGAATCTTCTTTTATCAATGCAGACTCATATACCCCAATAGAAAATAAAATAGAAATTGTTTCATATGAAACATCTAATAATGATATTGATAAATTTAGTCAAAATAAAGATAAAAACATTATTATAAATAGTAGTAATTATATAAATATTAATGAAACCAATGCTAAAAAATTTCAAAATGCTGGCATATTACTAGAAAATATGGAGTTTTATAGTATTTTAAAAGTAGCAAATTATTTTAAGATTCCTACTCTTGGAATCTTTTGTATAACAAATTATTGTGATAGAAATGCTCACAGTGATTTTATAAAAAACCATAAAAAAGCAAAAGAAAAGATAGAAAATTATATTAAGATACAACATGGAAAATATTTTTGATTATAACCTTGATGAAATAAAAGAGCTATTAACGCCATCTTTTAGAGCAAAACAAATATGGCATTGGCTATATGCAAAATATGAAAATGATTTTAACATGATGATAAATATTCCAAAAGATATGAGAATAAAATTAAATACAAAATTTAATGCGAAAAATTTAGAAATTAAAGATATTCAAGTTAGTTCTGATGGAACTAAAAAATATTTATTTGAAACATTTGATAATCAAACCTTTGAATCAGTGCTTATTAAAATGCGTGATAAACAAAATGATGATAAAGGCAATATTATTAGTTCTGAAAAATATACCATTTGTGTTTCTTCTCAAATTGGATGTAAAATTGGTTGTAGATTCTGCAGGACTGCAGAAGATGGATTTAAACGCAATCTTAGTGCTGGTGAGATAGTAGAGCAAGTTGTCGCTATCAAGAAAGATAATAATATTCTACCACAAAAGCGAGTAAATATTGTATATATGGGTATGGGTGAGCCACTTGACAATTTTGACAACCTAATTAAAGCAATTAAAATCATATCTCATATTGATGGACTATCTATCTCTACGCGTCGTCAAACAATCTCAACAAGTGGCATCTCGCCTATGATAAACGCATTAGGTGAGCTAAATATAGGAGTTGGACTTGCTATATCACTTCATGCTGTAAATAATGAAACTAGAAATAAATTAATGCCAATTAATAAAACATATAATATAGAAAGTATAATTGAGAGTGTTAGAAACTTTCCTATTGATGCTAGAAAAAGAGTAATGTTTGAATACTTAATGATAAAAAATATTAATGATGATTTAAAAAATGCAAAAGACTTACTAAAGCTTATAAATGGAATAAATGTAAAAATAAATATTATACTTTTTAATCCATATGAAAATAGTAAATTCCAAAGACCAGATATAGAGACTGCTAAAAAATTTGTTGACTTTTTGATTTCAAAAGGGCAACTTGCAACAATTAGAGAATCTAAAGGTATAGATATCGATGCGGCTTGTGGTCAGCTAAAGTATAAGAAAGAAAAATTAAAACATAAAAATAGTTTCACATGAAACATAAAAGGAATGCTATGTTATTAGATTATCTTTTATTCATATTTTTAAGCATTGTGTTTTTGGCAGGATTAATCTCATTTTTAATCTATGCTTATAAAAAATGATAAATGGTGGTTTTAAAATGTTAGTTCATATATGCTGTTCTGTTGATAGTCATTATTTCTTACAAGAATTACATCAATTATATCCAAATGAAAATTTAATTGGCTTTTTTTATAATCCTAATATTCACCCTGAAGAAGAATATAATTTAAGATTGCTTGATGTAAAAAGAAGTTGTGAAAAACTACAAATCCCTCTACTTGTTGGAGATTATAATTTCATATCTTGGTTAGATGAAGTAGTAGGCTTAGAAGATGAGGAAGAAAAGGGTGATAGATGTTCTGTTTGCTTTGATGTTAGATTATTAAAAACTGCAATGCTTGCATTAGAAATAGGTGAAAATAAAATAAGCACTACGCTTTTAACAAGCCCTATGAAATCTCAAAATGAATTATTTGCACTAGGTGAAAAAATTGCAAATAAGTATAGCTTAGAATTTATCAAACTTGACACAAGGAGTAATGGGGGAACACAAAAGCAAAGTAAAATGGTAAAAGATTCTAATCTTTATAGACAAAATTATTGTGGTTGTCAATTTGCCCTAAAAAAACAAAGAGAGAGAAAAAATGCTATCACACTAGAATTATTTAGTGAAATTGGGAATAGAGCTTTATATGGAAGTCCAAAATATACAATAGATATTTTTTTACAACTTTGGGAGCTAGAAAAAAATAAAAAAGAGTTTATATTACAAAAAAATTCAATTACTACATATAGAAATCTGAACTCAAAAATAAGTCATAATAACGCAATCATTCCATCTTATATTTTTACACATTCAAAAGCAGTAAAAAAATTAAAGATAAAAGAAATCAAATGGCATAAAGTCTCTTATGATAATACTAAGATTCTAATTGGTTTTAACGATAATGCTAATTTTATTGATATAGAATCTATTAATAAAATTTTCTTAACAAATTATCAAAATACAACGCAAATGCTATACAATCCACCAAAATATGATGATGAATTAAATTTTAGAATGAAAATTTTAGGAAAAGAGAGTATAAAACCATTTATAGTTTTAAATGAAAAAATAGAAAATAATGTTTTGCTAAATATAGATTCTGTATTTCAAAATATAGACATTTTTGAACTTATTAAGCTTTAATTATAAATAATGATAGTAAAATAGGTGCTTTAAAAATCCATTTTACAGGTAATTTTATGATAGATATAGAAGAGATTTCAAAGATATTGCCACATAGATATCCTATTTTACTAGTTGATAGGATTACTTCACTAGAGCTAAATAAATCAGTAGAGGGTTATAAGAATATAACTATAAATGAGCAAATATTTTTAGGACATTTCCCAACAAAACCAATTTACCCCGGAGTAATGATTATAGAAGGTATGGCACAAACGGGTGGAATTCTAGCTTATAAAAGTTCATTTGGTGAAGATGCAACAAATATGGACAATAAATTAGTATATTTTATGAGTATAGATAAAGCAAAATTCCGTTCTATGGTTAAACCCGGCGATAAATTAGTATACAAGCTAGAGGTTTTAAAACATAAAGGAAAGGTTTGGGTTCTGCAAGGAAAGTCTTTTGTTGATGATAAATTAGTTGCAGAAGCTGAATTAAAAGCAATGTTAGGCGATTAATGACTACATCAATAATCAAAACAAATGATATAGGAAAAGGAACAGATATTGGAGAATTTTGTGTAATAGGTGAAAATGTCAAAATTGGGAAAAACTGCAAAATTTATAATAATGTAACCATAAATGGATATACAAGCATAGGAGATAATACTACTATATTCTCTTATGCAGCACTTGGAAATCAACCTCAAGATTTAAAATATATAGGGGAAAAAACTAAGCTGATAATTGGTAAAAATAATCTAATTAGAGAATTTACTATGTTTAGTCCTGGCACTGGTGAAAACGGTGCAACAACAATAGGTGATAACAATCTTTTTATGGCATACGTCCATATAGCTCATGACTGTATAATTGGAAATAACTGCATATTAGCAAATTGTGCCACACTAGGCGGACATATACAAATTGGTAATAATGTAAATATTGGTGGATTAAGTGCGGTGCATCAGTTTGTGAAAATTGGCGATGGAGTTATGTTGGCTGGAGCTTCTGCATTATCACAAGATATTCCTCCATATTGCATTGCTGAAGGAAATAGAGCTATAATAAGAGGTTTAAATAGACATAGATTAAGAAAATTATATAAAAGAGAAGAAATTGATGAAATAAGCCATATTTACAAAATACTACTTTCTGGCAAAGCACCAATTAAAGAATTAGCGCAAGAAATATTAGATAATTCAAAATCTGATAATATAAAAAGAATATGCCATTTTATAATAAATTCTAAACGTGGAATCCCATACAAGAGAGGTGAAATTAATGAGTAAAAAAGAATGTTTTATATGCCATTGTCAGGATTCTAAATCTAATCCAATATATATAAAAAAAGGATATTTTATATGCCAAAATTGTTATTCCAATAAGGAAATAGAAAATATTTTTATGAATAATGACATTTTTGATGTTCAAAATGAAGATAGCATAACCAACTTTAATAATATATCTCCAAAGGATTTAAAAGCAGCTCTTGATGACTATGTAATAGGGCAAGATAATGCTAAAAAATTATTATCTGTTGCTGTTTATAACCACTATAAAAGAATCTCACAAAAAGATATATTAGATGATAATGATGATGTAGAAATTGCAAAGTCAAACATACTCCTTCTAGGACCAACAGGAAGTGGTAAAACTCTTATGGCACAAACTTTTGCTAGATTCTTAGATGTTCCTATCGCCATATCTGATGCAACTAGCTTAACTCAAGCAGGATATGTTGGAGAAGATGTAGAAAATATTATTACTAGGCTTTATCAAGCTGCAGATTGTGATATAAATCGCACACAAAAAGGAATAATATTTATTGATGAGATAGATAAAATAGCAAGAGTTTCTGAAAATCGCTCCATAACAAGAGATGTTTCTGGTGAGGGAGTTCAACAGGCACTGCTAAAGATAATAGAAGGGAGTATTGTAAATATTTCACCGCAAGGAGGTAGAAAGCACCCACATCAAGAATTTATCCAAATTGACACACAGGATATTTTATTTATCTGCGGAGGTGCATTTGATGGATTAAGTGATATTATTAAAAGAAGACTTGGAAGAAATACACTTGGATTTAATAGCAAAAAAAAGGAGATTGATGATAAAAAAAACTATCTTCATTTAGTGGATTCTTCTGACTTAATGAATTATGGAATAATTCCTGAATTAATAGGAAGACTTCATATAATAGCCACACTAGATGAAATCAATCAAGATGCAATGTTAAATATTTTATTAAAACCAAAAAATTCTCTAATAAAGCAATACCAAAAAATATTTAGACTAGATAATGTAGAATTAGAATTTGAAGAAAAAGCGTTAAAATTAATAGCACAAAAAGCCATAGATAGAAAAACTGGAGCTAGAGCTTTAAGAGCCATTATGGAAGGTTTAATGGTTGATTTAATGTTTGATATAAAAGATTATGTAAATTCAAAGCTAGTTGTTACAAGCGATTTTGTAGAGGGTAAATCTGCTCCTATGCTAATAAAAAAGAAAAATAAGAAAAAAATTATATGAAAGGAAAGTTATGATTTTAGATAGTATTATTGGTATGTTTTCACAAGATATTGCAATAGATTTAGGAACTGCAAATACGGTTGTTTTAGTAAAAGGACAAGGAATAGTAATAAATGAACCAAGCATTGTAGCAGTGCAGAGCAATAAATATGGTAGAAGCAAGGTTTTAGCAGTTGGCAGAGAAGCAAAAGAGATGATGGGGAAAACTCCTGATGGTATAGAGGCTATAAGACCTATGAGAAATGGTGTTATAGCAGATTTTGATATGACTGAAAGGATGATTAGATATTTTATAGAAAAAACTCACAATAGAAAGAAATTAATTCGTCCTAGAATCGTAGTATGTGTTCCTTATGGATTAACAGGTGTAGAAAGAAAAGCTGTTAAGGAATCTGCCACAAGTGCAGGTGCTAGAGAAGTATTTTTAATTGAAGAACCAATGGCAGCAGCTATTGGAGCTGGTCTTCCCATTAAAGACCCTCAAGGAAGCCTTGTTGTTGATATTGGAGGTGGAACAACAGAGATAGGTGTTGTATCATTAGGAGGACTTGTAATTAGCAAATCTATCCGTGTAGCAGGTGATAAAATGGATGAATCTATTGTTGATTATGTAAGAAAAAAATACAATCTATTAATTGGTGAAAGAACGGGGGAAGAAATAAAGTTAAAAATAGGCTGTGCTTATCCATTAGAAGAAATATTAACTATGCAAGTAAAAGGAAGAGACCAAGTAAGCGGACTTTTAAACACCATTGAACTTACAAGTGAAGATGTAAGAGAAGCCATTAAAGAGCCTTTAAGAGATATTGTTGATGTATTAAAAAGCGTGTTAGAAGTTATGCCACCAGACCTATCAGGTGATATTGTAGAAAATGGCGTAGTTCTAACAGGTGGTGGAGCTTTAATAAGAGGTATTGATAAATACTTATCAGATATAGTAAAATTACCTGTATATGTGGCAGATGAGCCACTACTATCTGTTGCAAAGGGAACAGGAAAAGTTATAGATGAAGATGAAATACTAGAGCAATTAGTATATGAGGAATAAGCCTAAATGGATAATTCTAAACAAGCAAAATAAAATACTTTGGATACTAATAATAGTAGTATTTGCGTTATTTGCTTTAGAATTACAAAAAGGCATATTTTATTATGCAAATACGATTGGAAATGCAGTAAGAATCAATATTTTTGATATAAAAAACTACATAACTAAAACTATTGATAAATATACAAATCAAGCAAATGAAATAAGCAGACTAAAAGAAATAGAAAAAGAAAAAGAAAAAAATGATATTTTAATATCAAACCTAAAATATGAACTAGACAAAATAAAAACACTACTAGATATAAACCAAAAACCAAATATTTCAAATATTTTTCTAGTAGAAGCCTATTCTTATATGAATATGGGTAAATACTCTCAAGTTTGGCTAAAAAATAATAGCTTTGAGGATAAAAGCCAAGATATGATTTTTGGACTTATTAAGAATGGCTTTACAGCAGGTATAGCATTATTTAAAGGAGATTACTTAATTGGGATCTTAAATGGAGATCCAAAGGCTAGTTATGGGGTTTATATAGGAGAAAATAAATCTATTGGCATATTAAAAACTGATATAAGTGGAGATATAGTAGTAGAATATATAAATGCGTGGAATGAAATTAAAGAGGGAGATGAAATTTATACAAATGGGCTTGATGGAATCTTTTTTGAGGGAATTCCGGTAGGAAAAGTAAAAAAAGTGCGTCAAGAGTATGGATATATAGTTGTTGATGTAGAACTATACAATAAAAATAATAATGTAGGATATTTTTGGCTAGTTGATACTAATATAAATAAACCAAAAATGTAGTAAATTTAATAAATTATTTATTTGTGTATTATCTTTAAGCACTAAATTTGCTACATAAAAGTATAATTTCAAAATTTTAATTTAGGAGAAATTTATGCTACACGAATACAGAGAAGAAATTAATGAATTAAAAGCTAAAAACCCACATTTTGCAAAAATCTTTGAAGAACATAATGACTTAGATGATAAAATAAAAGAGGTTGAAAGTGGTGGTGGAGAATATGTAGGAGAATTTGAGTTAGAAACAATGAAAAAAAAGAAGCTAAAATTAAAAGATGAAGCTTATATGATAATTTTAGAGTATAAAAAAAATAAAAACAAGTAATGCAATCAAAATATATTTTTGTAACCGGGGGAGTTTTAAGCTCTCTTGGTAAAGGTATATCTTCCTCATCTATTGCAACTTTAATAAAACACGCAAACTATAAAGTATCTATCCTAAAAATAGATCCCTATATTAATGTAGATCCCGGCACAATGAGCCCATTAGAACACGGAGAAGTTTTTGTTACTTATGATGGAGCTGAAACTGATCTTGATTTAGGACATTATGAGAGATTTTTAGATATAAATCTTTCATCAAAACATAATTTTACTACTGGACAAATATATCTTTCTGTTATTGAAAAAGAAAGAGCTGGTTTTTATCTTGGTAAAACTATACAAATAGTTCCACATATAGTAGATGAAATAAAACATCGCATAAAAGAAGCTGGGGGGAATAGTGATTTTTTAATAGTTGAACTAGGAGGAACTATTGGTGATATAGAAGGAATGCCCTATTTAGAAGCAATGAGGCAATTAAAACATGAACTTGGGACATCTAGGGTAATTAGCATTCATGTTACATTGATTCCTCTAGTAAAGGCAGCTGGTGAGCTTAAAACAAAACCTACCCAACATTCAGTTCAAGAACTTCGTCGCATAGGCATAAGCCCACAAATAATTCTAGCAAGATGCGAAAAAACACCCCCTAAAGAACTAAAACAAAAACTATCATTAAGTTGCGATGTAGATGATGATTGCGTAATTGTAGTAGAAGATTCTGATAGTATTTATAAAGTGCCTATAAATCTAGCTAGAGAAAACATTTTAACTCCTATTGCAAGATACTTTAATATGCCCCCAATAATACCAAAAATGCAAGAATGGGATTTATTGGTAAAAAAGATTATTTCTCCAAACAGTAGTGTAAAAATTGCATTTGTAGGAAAATATTTAAATTTGAAAGAATCTTACAAGTCGTTGATTGAAGCTTTAACTCACAGCGGAGCACATACGGACACAAAGATAAATATTAAATGGATTGATAGCTCTTTGTTAGATTCTAACAATATAGATAACGAATTAAATGATATAGATGGAATTTTAATACCTGGTGGATTTGGGAAAAGAGGAGTTGAGGGAAAGATACTTGCCACAAAATATGCTAGAGAAAATAATATTCCATTTCTTGGCATCTGTCTTGGAATGCAGTTAGCTATAATTGAATTTGCACGAAATGTGCTTGAAATAAAAGATGCAAATAGCACAGAATTTAGCAAAGATACAAAAAATCCTGTAATTTATTTAATAGAAGACTTTATAGACAATCAAGGTAAGCAACAATTTAGAACTCACAACTCTCCTATGGGCGGAACAATGAGGCTAGGAGAATATATCTGCAATCTTAAAAAAAATACTAAAATTTTTAATGCCTATAAAACTACCCCTATAAAAGAAAGACATCGCCATAGATATGAAGCAAATATAAATTATAGAGGGCTTTTAGAAGAAAATGGTATGATAATTAGTGGAGAATCTAATTCACTTATTGAAACAATAGAACTAAAAAACCACCCTTGGTTTGTAGGAGTGCAATTTCACCCAGAATTTACATCAAAATTACAAAATCCAAATCCAATAATCCTAGAGTTTATCAAACAAGCAAAAAAACAAAATGAGTATTTTAAAAAAAGTTAGGAAAATATTTGAAGACAGAAATCTAAATGAAATAAATTCTAAAGATTTTCCTATGCCTTATAGTATGCTTGGAGTCCAACAAGCAAGCAAAATAATAGCAAATGGCATAAAAAATAATAAAAAATTAGCCATTGTAGGAGACTATGATGTAGATGGAGTTAGCTCAACTTGTATATTTGACTTATTTTTAAAAAAAATTGGCTTCCAAAACTACACTTTAAAAATCCCAAATAGATTTAGTGATGGATATGGTATAAACAAAAATATAATAGATTTATTAAATGCAGACATTTACATAACACTTGATAATGGCATAAGTGCTTTTGAAGCAGCCACTTACTGCAAAGAAAAAAACAAGATTCTGATAATTACAGACCACCATAAACCGATAATTAAAGATGAACAAGAGATTCTGCCAAATGCAGATGTAATCATAAATCCAAATCAAAAAGAGTGTGAGTTTTTACAAAAAGAAGTCTGTGGTGCGGTTGTAACTTGGATTCTTTGTGGAGGGATAAAAAAAGAAATGGGACTAGATTTAGACATGAGAGAGTTTAGCCCTTTTATAACCCTTGCAATAATTTCTGATGTAATGCCACTTGTATCGCTAAATAGAAGTATTTATAAAATGGGAATTATTAGAATAAATAACTCAAAATCAACTCCATTTGACACACTAAAAGAACAATTTGGAAAAATAGATTCTCAAAAAATAGGCTTTTATATAACTCCTATTTTGAATAGTGCAGGAAGATTAAAGGACGCAAAACTTGCTCTTGATTTTTTAAAAGAAACAAATAAAAAAAAATCAAAAGAGTTATTTTTAAACTTAATTAATATAAATAATGAAAGAAAAACTATTCAAAATGATGTTTTTTTAAGTGCTAAAAATAGTTTTATAAAATGCAAAAATATAGTAGTATCATATGGTGAGGGCTGGAATGAAGGAGTTTTAGGCATTGTAGCTGCAAAGTTAACAGATGAATTTAATATAAGCTCTTTTTGTTTTAGCCTAAAGGATGGTATATTAAAAGGCTCTGGGCGCCAAAAAGGTGGTATAAATTTAATAGCCTCAGTTCAGAAATGTTCAAATCTTTTGCTGAATTTTGGTGGGCATAGTGGGGCAGTTGGATTAAGCTTAGAGTTAAAAAATCTATATAGTTTTATAAAAATATTAGATGAAAATATTATTTTAGATTCTAACACTAGCAAAGATAGTGAATTAGAAATTGATATAGATGATATTAGTATGGAGCTTTTAGAGCTTTTAGAATCTTATGAGCCCTATGGAAATGGCAATGAAATGCTTAAATTTAAAAGTAATAATTTAAAAGTAATAGATTCTATGATAGTTGGAAATAATCATCAAGTTTTAAAATTTAAAAATAAAGCTTGTGTTATTAACTCAATAATATTTAACAATAAAAAGAATTTCTTAAATAAAAATATCAACATAGAATATTTTATTCAAAGAGATAAATTTAAAAATTTACAATTACTAATTACTGATATTAAAAGCTCTACATAGTCTGATACAATATAAATTTAGAAAATTTATTATATTTATTGTTTTTGCCAAAGCTTACCATCTCTATTGGATCATTATTAAGCTCCATATCAATGATAATATAATCAAACTTTTGATTTGTTACTACAATTTCATATTCCATTTTTTTATCAATGGAGGTTACTATAAAATCTTTATACATACTTAACAATTGGATTTTTAGGTGGCTTTTTAATCTATCTTTACTTGATACAATTAAAACTTTTTTTGTATTTCTTTCTTTATAACGAGTAATATAAATATTTAGCAATCTATCATTATCACTTAATTTATTTACATCAAGTGTTTTTATATATTGCTGAATAAAGGCTAATATACAAAATGGATAGCTTGACTGAAGTTTAAAAAAATGATTTTTTATTGGTTCACTTGCCATACCAAGCTGCCACATTTTATTGTCAAGCGAAGTTATAACAGTATTTAGTGCATTCTTAATATGCTCAAATATCTGTTCCCTTGCTTTATCAAACTTAATAAAAAAATCTTTTTCATAAGTTTGGATAAATAAGGCTAACATTTTTTCGATACGCTCCTTTAATTTATTTAAATGAATTTGTGTTTCACACATTTCTTTATATTGATTATTTATTTTATCTAGCTTATCTCTTATCTCTTGTTCATTTTTACCTTGTGGGGCTGAGAGTTTAATATTTATATGATAAATTTGACTTTTTAAAGTTCTAATCTTATTATCCACTTTAAGTAAGTCATCTTTTACATTGACTAACTTCCTCTTTGCAGAGACAAAATATAGCTGTTGTGATAAAAATACTTCATTAAAAACTTTTTTTGTTTCCTGCTGTGATTTATAAAATGGCGTAATTAGGTATTGAAGTTTGCTATAAATTTGTAAATATGAAGAAAATGTATCCTTTGTTATTCTTTTTTCTGTATATACTAAAGAATCTAATGTTCTAGTTAAAAATCTAGTAACAATTCTATAATCAAGTAGTTCATAACCATCAACAGGTAGTTTTAAAGAATGTTTAATTATTTTAGTCTCGCTCTCAAAATGATATTGAATAAATTTATCAATAGAAATACTAGTTTTTATGTTATTTACTATTAAATAATCAGTTTCTTTACAGGTCTTAGCAATTAAATCCTCAAATACATTTTGTTCTAACTTTTCTAACTCTTCATCTGTTACAGTTTTCCAAAAATCTCTCTCCCTTATAATGCTATCTTTATCAAATTCTTGATATTTAGAGCTTCTTACATAAATTACATTATTATTATTTTCATCATCTACTCTAAACTCAACTAATAAATTTATTTCTGGGATTCTTGTTTTGTCATGCCAATTAAACACCTTAAAGTCAAATAATTTTTTATGTGCATTTATTATTATACCAATTCCTGTTGCATGTGAATATTGAACTATTCTTCCGTGCATTACTGATCTTTTACAGAATCCATATTTTGTCTATGAGGAACTATTAAATTTAATAAATCAGATTCATTATTGACAAATATAGCATACTCTTCATTATTTGATTTAATTATAGTTGTTTTGGTTATATTGTTTTGTGGAGACTTTCCCTTTAGAAAATCTTGCAAATCTATTTCTTCCATATTAAAACCCACAATTTTAATTTTAATAGAACTCTAATTTTATCATATTTTGAATACCTTTAATAATTTGTTTTTAAAATCTATAAATTTTCAATATGGTATAATTGTGGATAAAAATTCTCTTTTTAGGTGTAAAATTCTTATGGATAATTATAAAATTAAACTTATTAAGAATACAAACAATGAAAAAAAAATAGATATACCAGAAAATAATATACAAAACAATTTACCAAAAAAAAAGCCAATAGGAATAAATAGCCCTCTTATAAAGCGTCTAAAAGAAGCTGAAGAAAAAACAAAACAAATGCAAAAATTAAGTGATGATGAATTAATTGAGCTTGAGTTTAAAGAACAAGCAGATGAGATTCGCTCTAGAATTAACAAAGATGAAACTAAATTAATAGAATCTAAAGAAGCACTAAAAACTCTAAATGTCTCCAAAGACATAAATGTTGGACTTGATTATATACAAGTAACAAAAAATCCGCAAACTAGAAATTTTTATGACTTAAAAGATAGTAAGCCAAATATCACACAACCAAATAAAAAAATAGTTGATATAAAAAGGGCAGAATTACCAAACTCAATCAACAAAAATATAGAAGAAATAAATCCAATAAATACACAAAATAAACCAATAGAAGAAATAAGACAAGTAATTCCAAAAATAATAACCCCTACTAAAACAACACAAACATTACAAAATCAAATACAAGAAAGTATGAATAAAACTACTGATTTTATAAACGAGCTTGCAACCCAAAAAATTAGCAATGAAGTTGTAGGAATATATACAGATAATCAATTTGATATTAATGAAATAGAACATAAAGTAGAAATTGTAGATAAAATTGATGATTATGAAATTAATATACCAAAAGAAAGAGCTGAATCCCTTTTATATCAACATATCATAGGAAATAATAATATTATTGATGATACTCTTGATGAAGAAGTATTAAATGAAATGAATAAATCTCTAGCTATTGCACAAAAAAAACTAGAAGAAAGGATTAAACAAATAAAAAAGAAAAATAGCGATATAGATAATATTTATGATACACAAAAACAGCAAACTTTTAATGAAATAGAAAATCAAAATCAATATAATAAGAATTATAATTCAATTACTGAAAACCTAGATTCTATGCAACAAGTGTTATCAAAGTCCTATAAAGATAATGTGAATAATTCTTATGAAATTGGAAATGTTAGCCCAAGTTTAACAATTACAGAAAGCTCTGATAAAATACAAGAAAACTTTAATAAAGAGTTTCAATTACCACCAATAGAGCTACTAAATGCTCCTCTAACACAAAAAGTAGATATTGATGATAGTGAAATTGATGTAAAAGTTCATAATCTTTTTAACAAACTTAGGGTTTTCAAAATAGAGGGCGATATTGTAAAAACTTATAGCGGACCTGTTGTTACAACATTTGAATTTCGTCCTGCAGCAAATGTAAAAGTCTCTAGAATCCAAAATTTACAAGATGATTTATCAATGGCACTAAAAGCTACTAGCATTAGAATCCAAGCTCCAATTCCAGGAAAAGATGTAGTTGGAATTGAAATTCCAAACAATAGAATCCAAACTATATATTTAAGAGAAATTTTTGAAAGCAATGAATTTAAAAATTCGAGAGCAAACCTAGCAATAGCATTAGGAAAGGATGTTATAGGAAATCCTGTTATAGAGGATTTATCCATACTACCTCACCTATTAATTGCAGGGACAACAGGAAGTGGAAAGAGCGTGGGGTTAAATGCGATGATATTATCACTTCTTTATAAAAACACGCCAAAAGATTTAAGATTTATAATGATTGATCCAAAATTTCTAGAATTTGGTTTATATAAAGATATTCCTCATTTATTAACACCAATAATAACAGACCCTAAAAAAGCAATTATTGCTCTAAGCAAAGCTGTAGAAGAAATGAATAGACGATATGAAATGATGGATAAAGCAAAGGTGAAAACAATTACTGGATATAATGAATTAGCCTTAGAAAATGGGCTTGATAAATTGCCATATATAGTAATTATTATTGATGAGTTTGCAGACTTAATGATAATGGGAGGAAGAGAGGCAGAACAATACTTAATCTCCTTAGCAGGAAAGGCTAGAGCATCTGGAATCCACCTAATAATTGCCACACAAAGACCAACTGTAAATGTTGTAACAGGTTTAATCAAAGGAAACCTCCCCTCAAAGATAAGTTATAGAGTTGGCTCCAAAATAGATTCTAAGGTTATATTAGATGAAACAGGAGCAGAAGCATTACTTGGAAAAGGAGATATGTTATTTTCTAAAACTAATTCCATAGTTAGATTACACGCACCATATAATGATGAAAAAGAAATTGAAAAAATAGTAGAATTTATAAAAACTCAACAAAAAGTAGAATACGATGAATTCTTTTCATTAGAACAAAAGGAGAATTTTACACAACCCACACAAATAAGCTCAGATGGTGATTATATGCAAAGGGCAAAAGAAATAATACTTCAAACACAAAAAACTTCTATAAGCTATTTGCAAAGAAGTTTAGGGGTGGGGTTTAATAAAGCTGCTAGCATAATAGAACAACTTGAAAATGAAGGTTTCTTATCACAACCAAATTCAAAAGGTTTGAGAGAAATTATAGGCAATTAAGATAAAATTTGGATAGAATTCAAATCATTTTAAATAGGGAGTATTAAAAAGATATGGAAGAAGCAAAGTATATTTGGAAAGATGGTAATTTTATAGATTGGAAAAATGCAACAACACATTTACTGACCCACAGCCTTCATTATGGTAACGCTGCATTTGAAGGAACTAGAGCTTATAAAACTAATAATGGATTTGCAATTTTTAGGCTACAAGACCATACAAAAAGATTGCTAAATTCAGCAAAAATTCTCCATCTGAATTGTCCTTATGATTTTGATGAAATAAATCAAGCACATATAGATCTTATTAAAAAAAATTTAGACTGCTTTAAAAGTAATGTTTATATTCGTCCATTAATATATCTAGGATATGGAGTAATGGGCTTATATCACAAAAAGTCTCCCGTAAATATGATGATTGCAGCGTGGAATTGGGGTGCATACCTTGGAGAAGATGGCATTCAAAATGGTATTAGAGTAAAAACTAGCTCATTTATAAGAAATTCTGCAAAATCATTGATGGGAAAAGCAAAAGCATCTGCGAATTATCTAAATTCACAAATGGCAAAATACGAAGCTATGGAATGTGGATTTGATGAGGCATTATTGCTTGATGATAGTGGATTTGTAGCAGAAGGAAGTGGAGAGTGTATATTTATAGTTAGGAATGGCAAACTAATCACGCCTCCGCACGATAATTCATTAGAATCTATAACACAAGACACTGTTATAAAAATTGCTAAAGATTTAAATATAGAAATTTATCAAAGAAGAATAACTAGAGATGAAATTTATATAGCAGATGAAGCATTTTTTACTGGAACAGCCGCTGAAATCACCCCTATAAAAGAGTTAGATTTTATAAAAATAGGAAATGGTTCTAGAGGTGAAATCACTAAAAAATTACAAGATTCTTTCTTTGAAATTGTTCTAGGAAATAACAAAAAATATAATAATTATTTAACTTACATAGACTAAAGGAGAATTAATGCCAATTGATTTAAATGAGCATTTAAAAAGAAAAAATTCTAACAAAGATTCTAATAATAATGAAAATAATCCAAAAAAATCGCCACTAAAACCAAACATAAAATTCAATATGCCTGAAAATAAAACACTCACTGGGGTTATCATTGCAGTAGTTTTAGTGTTTATCTTTATCATTGCAAAGCCATTTGTTATAATAAATTCTGGTGAAGTTGGCATAAAATCAACAGCTGGTAAATATGACTTTACCCCATTACAAGCTGGATTGCATTTTTTTATTCCAGGCATACAAAATATAATAATAGTAGATACAAGAGTTAGAACGATTAACTTCTCAAGAACTGAAGATATGGGTATTGTAGGAAAAAATCAAGGGATTTTTAGGAATGATGCAATAAGTGTTATGGATAGCAGAGGATTGACTGTGTCAATAGAACTAACAGTTCAATATCAACTAAATTCTGCTACTGCACCTCAAACAATAGCTGAATATGGATTATCGTGGGAACAAAAAATAATCAATCCTGTTGTAAGAGATGTAGTGCGTGGTGTTGTAGGTCGCTATCCTGCAGAAGAATTACCAATAAAAAGAAATGATATAGCAAATTTAATTAGCACAAATATAGAAACAGAAATATCAAAATTCAAAAATCAACCAGTTTCGTTAAGCTCTGTTCAACTTAGAGAAATAGTTTTACCTCAAAATATTAAAGAGCAAATAGAAAAAGTCCAAGTAGCAAGACAAGAAGCAGAGAGAAAAAGATATGAAGTGGAACAAGCAAAAATGGAGGCTGAAAAAGCAGTAACACTTGCAAAAGGAGAGGCTGATGTAAATAGAACAAAAGCTCAAGGTGCAGCTGATGCAATAGCAATTGAAGCAAAAGCACAAAGCCAAGCAAACCGATTAATTAGTGATAGTCTATCAAATAAACTACTAGATTTAAGACAAATTGAAACTCAAGGTAAATTTAATGATGCTCTAAAAGAAAATAAAGATGCACAGATTTTCTTAACACCTGGTGGTGCCGTGCCAAATATATGGGTAGATTCTAAAAACAAACAAAGAAGTTCCATTGCAGGACAACAATGATTAATATAAAAATAATAGCTACAAAAATTTAGTTAGATTGTTTGAAATGAATATAGATTCTATACTAAACTCCCTTAATTGGGATAAATCCTCGTTAATTCCAACTATTGTTCAAAGCAGTAATGATTTAAAAGTATTAATGCTTGCCTATACAAGCAAAGATTCTCTTACTTATACTCTAAAAAGTGGTATAGCACATTACTTTTCTAGGTCTAAAAATCGTATTTGGAAAAAGGGTGAAGAGAGCGGAAATATACAGAATCTAAAAGAAATATATATTGATTGTGATAGTGATTGTATATTATTTGTAGTAGAACAAAAGGGTGTAGCCTGCCATATGGGAGAGTATTCTTGCTTTTTTAAAAAAATAAATTTAGAAAATTTAAATATAGATTCTAGTTTAGCAAATAATGTAGAAATTCCCTATAACATCATTGATAGATTATATCACACACTACAAGAAAGAAAATTATCTAAGAGCAGTAATTCTTATACCTCATTATTGTATCAAAAAGGACAAAACTCTATTTGTAAAAAAATTATTGAAGAAGCAGGAGAGCTTACATTTGCAATGAAAGATAATGTAGAAAATGATATTATCTATGAATGTGCAGATGTAATTTATCATATTTTAGTTGGATTAAGCTATAAAAATATATCGCCTGATAAAGTTATGAATGAATTAAAAAGACGATTTGGAACAAGCGGAATAGACGAAAAAAATAGCAGAACAAAAGTAGTGAAATAAAGGATATAGTATTGGAGCTGCCGCAAATAAGTATTTATGACATTTTGATAGATGGTAGCTTATTTATAATATTTATAATTGTATTTTTACTTGGACTAGCTATTAAAAATAAATTTAGAATCTTAATATTTATCCTTGCATTTTTAATATTTATAATGTTACCTTTTATTAACATTACATTTATTGATAATTATATAAATAAAGTAGAATTTAAAAATATTGATTCTAAAAAATTAGTATATATAGATAGCTATTTTATAAATGCTGAATTAATAAACAAAGGTAAAAGGAGAATTAATGAATGCGAACTTAATATTTATATCAATAAACATTATCCATTTAATCCTGAATATAAATTAGTTTTAAAAGACTTAAAACTTAATATAGGAGAAAAATATATACTTGAAAAAAGTATTGATAATTTTAAAAGTGAAAATATAAAATACATAAAAATTAGATGTTTTTAAACAATGTTAGCTAAAAGTCATTTATCAATTGGATTAATTGGTGCAACCGCAATATTTCCACTAACAAAATATTTAGAAATACCAAAAGACTTATACACAAATATATTGCTTCCACTAATTCTACTAGGCTCTATATTTCCTGATATTGATGAACCAAAAAGTTTCATTGGGAAAAAACTTCCTATTATCTCAAAAATAGTAAGTTTAAGCTTTTCACATAGAGGATTTACACATTTTTTAATATTTCCTTTAATTTTTATAATAATTGGCATAATATCTAATAATTACACAACAAGTCTGTGCTTGTTTGCATTTAGTTATGGAATAATCTTGCATCAATTGGGAGATATGCTCACAATTAGCGGTATTCCACATTATTTTTTCCCAATCTCAAATAAAAAAGTTGTTATATTACCAAAGTTACTTCGTTTTAAAACAGGAGGTAGCGTAGAAAAATGTATTTTAATATTTATTTTAACCCCATTAGCAGCATTTCTTATAACATATTTTGAACTTTTTGGAGTGAAAATAAATGATGTAAATAAAATCATAAAATATTTAGGAGATGTATTATAAAAACAGGAGAAATGCAATTTTTAAAGGTTGCTAGATTTAGCAAAAATGGTGCATATTTGATTGATGAAACAAAAAATGAAGTTTTGCTTCCAAATAAATATTTAAATGATAATATTAAACTAGATTCTTTAGTTTGGGTTTTTATCTACACTGATAGCAATGATAGGTTAGTTGCAATTACTACGATGCCAAAGGGACTTTTGGGAGATATTTTAACACTTGAAGTAAAAAGCATATCAAGCAATGGAATTTATCTTGACTTAGGGATTCCAAAAGATTTATTTATGCCAAGCAAAAACCCTACTAGATTTAAAGTAGGACAAAAAGTAGTTATAAAAATAACTTTGGACAAACAAGGAAGGTTAATTGCAAAGCAAAATTTGCAAGATTATTTACTAAAATTAAACCTAAATTCTAAATTAAAAAAAGTAAAGATTTTACCATTTATGAAAACTAATATAGGAATTAATTGTGTAATAAACAACAAGTATTTTGGAATAATTCACAATAATGATATAAATAAAGAAGTTAATATAGGAGAGGAAATAGAAGCTATCATCAAAAAAATAAGAAACGATGGCAAAGCTGATTTAGGCTTAAAGAATGATTTCAAAATAATAGAAAAAAATATACTAGATTATATTTTTAGCAATTCTTTTCTAAAATTAAATTTCAATTCTTCTAGTGAAGATATTTATAAACTTCTTAAAATTAGCAAAAAATCATTCAAAATAGCTACAACAAGACTAATAAAAGATAAAAAAATAAGATTTATAAAAGAAAACAAAGAAATGATTTTAGTTAAATTCTAAAAATTATTTAAAAATTTCATCTAATTTATTGTAAATATCTTCAAAACTCAAAATACTCTCAGAATCCTGCTCTAAAAATGCCTCTAATTTATCTTTTTTGTTTATAGCAAAGTCTAATTCTTTATCACTACCTTTTTGATATGAACCAATGCGAATTAAAATTTCATTTTCTTTTAAAAGTGAATAAGTCTTGCGAAATTTAATGATATTTTCTCTATGTTTTTTATCAACAATATCATTCATAACCCTTGATGCAGAAGATAGAATATTTATTGGTGGGTAGATTCCAAACTCACTTAGTTCCCTACTTAATACAATATGTCCATCTAATATACTTCTGCTTTGGTCTGCTATAGGGTCATTTAAATCATCGCCTTCAACTAAAATTGTAAAAAATGCTGTAATAGAACCTTTATTTTCCTCTTTACCAGATCTCTCCATTAATTGCGGAAGTAAGCTTAAAACTGATGGTGGATAACCTTTTGAAGTGGGGGGTTCTCCTAAAGAAAGTCCAATTTCCCTTTGTGCCATTGCAAAACGAGTAATAGAATCCATTATAAATAAAACATCTTTACCTTGATTTTTAAAATACTCTGCTATTGCCATTGCAGAAAAGGCTCCATATTTCCTCATAAGTGCAGAATCGTCACTAGTTGCAACAACTATTATGGTATTTTTTAAATCACCTCTTAAGTTCTTTGCTACAAATTCTGGCACTTCTCTTCCTCTCTCTCCAATTAGTGCTATAACTTTTACATCAGCATTACTACCTCTTACAATCATACCCATTAGCGTAGATTTTCCAACGCCACTTCCTGCAAAGATTCCCATTTTTTGCCCTTTTCCACAGGTAAGAAGTCCATCTATGCTTTTTATTCCAACACTAAAAACCTCATCAATCAAACCTCTATTCATAGCCTTTATGGGCGTATTTATAATTGGAATAAAACTATCTTTTTTAATCTCACCTAAGTTATCAATAGGATTTGCAAATGGATCTACTATTCTTCCTAATAATTCATTACTAACTCCTATCTTTAATCCATTTTGACTAACAAAAACCTTATCACCAATCTTATATCCTTGTGTAGAAGTAAAAGGAATAATTGAAAAAGAATCTACTTCAATAGCACTAACAATGCCTGATATGTTATTATCAACTCCTCTTATACTAACTATATCTCCTATGGAGGTTCTTAATCCTGTGGCTTTTATTGTGTTTTCATAAATTTTAATGATTTCTCCAAAGTGAGGTGAAAGCTCCATTTTACTATTTAATTTACTTTTTATATTTTCCAAAGACATCAAGAATCCTAAATATTAAAATTATTTTTGAAATTATAAATATAATTGCTTATAATTATATGTTTTGATAAAATATCACCTTAAAGCTTAAGTTAAGGAAAAAAAATGGGTGCTGAATTAATAAATACTGCAAATGTCCTCATAAAAGATAAAGTAAATTCTGATTTAATCAATAAAAAAAGAGCAAAAATAGCTCAAAATATTAGCAAAAATATCAAGATTGATGGATTTAGAAAAGGTAAAGTTCCATTAAGTGTAATTGAAAGCAGATATAAAGACAAAATTACACAAGATTCCCAGCAAGAAGCTCTAAATGAAAAGATAAATGACCACTTAAAAAAACTAAATATAGAATTAAAAAATGTCATTGGCAGTCCTATATTTCTAAAATATGAAATAATAAATGATAATATAGATTTTGAAGTTAAGCTTGGAATACTCCCAAAACTGGATATTGAGGATATATCTAAGTTTATTCCAGATATAAAGCTAGAATCTATAAGTAAAGATTCTATAAATAATAAAATGGAAGAATTTGCAAAATCAAACGGAAAATTAATAGAGGTAGAAAAAACTTTAGAGAATGGAGATATTGCAAATATTGATTTTGAAGGTTTTATAAATGGAGAAGCCTTTGATGGAGGAAAAGCCAAAGGATATGATTTAGAAATTGGTTCAAAAAGCTTTATTGAGGGTTTTGAAGATAAGTTAATTGGTATGAAAAAAGACCAAAGCAAGGATATAGAGCTAAAATTTCCAGAAAATTATACAGCACATTTGGCAGGTAAAGATGTGGTATTTAAAGTTAAGTTAAATGCAGTAAAAAAAAGAGAGATTGCAAAAATTGATGATGAACTTGCAAAAAAAATACTAATTCAAAATGATAATGCAACTTTAAAAGATTTGGAAGAATTTGC
Organism: Helicobacter sp. MIT 14-3879; assembly: GCF_003364125.1. Lineage (NCBI taxonomy): Bacteria > Pseudomonadati > Campylobacterota > Epsilonproteobacteria > Campylobacterales > Helicobacteraceae > Helicobacter > Helicobacter sp. MIT 14-3879. The sequence continues at coordinate 49,420 of NZ_NXLP01000002.1, read as the reverse complement.
AAAAATACAACTAGAAAATGAAGAAAAAAACAAACTAATAAATGAAAATAAACCAAAATTAGTAGAAAATCTTTTATCTAGTATAGACTTTGATATACCAGAAAATATAATTGAACAAGAAATGGATATAATCTTTAGAAATAATATTCAAAAAATAAAAGAAGAAGAGCTAAAAGAATTACAACAAGATAAAAACAAAGCTAAAGAAAAAAGAGAAACATTTAGAGAAGAGGCACAAAAAAGTGTGAAATTGACTTTTATAGTAGATTTTTTATCTAAGAAAAATAATATTTCAGTTAGTGATAACGAAGTTTATCAAATGCTTTATTATGAAGCAATGATGATAGGTGCAAACCCAAAAGAATTACTAGAAAATTATGAAAAGAATAATGTAATTCCTGCTTTAAAAATGACTATATTAGAAAATAAAGTGCTAAATAATTTACTAGAATCTAAACTACAAAATAAGGAGTAAGTTTGAACTACATTCCCTACGTGATAGAAAAAACGAGTCGAGGAGAACGAAGTTATGATATTTATTCAAGACTACTAAAAGATAGAGTTATAATCCTAAGCGGTGAGATAGATGATAGCATAGCTTCCTCTATTATTGCACAATTACTATTCCTAGAGGCTGAAGATCCGCAAAAAGATATTTATATTTATATTAATTCTCCAGGTGGAGTTGTAACAAGCGGACTTAGTATATATGATACTATGAATTATATAAAACCAGATATTGCTACTATGTGTATAGGGCAAGCAGCATCTATGGGTGCATTTTTGTTAAGCAGTGGAACAAAAGGCAAAAGATATGCCCTCCCAAATGCTAGAATTATGATTCATCAACCTTTAGGTGGTGCAAAAGGACAAGCAAGTGATATTGAAATCCAAGCAAAAGAAATCCTATATACAAAACAAAAGCTAAATGAAATAATGGCAAAAAATACCCAACAAAGTATTAAAAAAATTTCAATAGATACCGATAGAGATTATTTTATGAGTGCAAAAGAAGCCAAAGAATATGGATTAATAGATGATATATTAGATAAGAGTTTAAAATAAATATGATAAGACTTCAAAAAGATGAAAATGAAACTAATATAGATAATATATTAAATGATATACCAAATGTTACTGATGATGTAGAGGATAATTTAAATTTAGATGAATCTGATACAAATTTAGAACAAGGTGATAATTTAGATAGCTTCTCAAAAGAAGTTATTAGTGCTCTAAAAAGTAAAAATATGCCTCTACTACCACTTAATTATCAAGCATATTTTGAACAAATGCTAGATAATAAAAATATTGAATTTCAAAAGAAAATTTATAGTCTAATGGAAACTGACACAAGAAATGATGAAAGAAATATAAACTTTGAAAAAACTATCCATATAGCATTTGCAAATACGAGAGATATATTAAAATGCACATCATCAATTTATAAGAATCTAATGCTTGTAAATGATATAGAAAAAAAATGTCTAAACGAGCTCAATAACAATGTAATTTCTACTAAATTTATACAAGAGACAAACTCTTTACAAATGCAAATAGATTCACAAATAAATCAACTAAAAATTTTATACCAAAAATGTAATAAAATTTTAGAAAATATTAATACAAACACAATGTATGATTCAAAGTTTGATACATACAATAAAAGATACTTCATAAATTTAGTCCAAGATGAGAAAAAAATGGTAGAAAAATTTAATCATACTTCTACAATTATTATGATGACCATTCCATTAATAGTAACTAGATATATTAAAAATGACCAAACAACTGCTTTAATAATAATGAAAACTATTGCAAAATTATTACTTAAAACTTCTAGAAGAAGTGATATTATAGGCTATATTGGCAATGGGATATTTGCTATGCTTCTAAAACACTCTGATGTTTTTGCTGCAAAGAAAGCAAGTGAGAGATTAATAGAACTATTAAGAAATACTAATGTGATTCTAGGAAACAAAGAGATAAATCTTGATTTAAATATAGGAATTTCAAAATTAAAGTCAGATAGAAGTGCTGAAGAGAGCTTAAATTTTGCAATAAATGCACTAAGAAATGCTCAACGAAGCAATACCAATTATATAATTTATAAAGATGATATAGATGAGAATCAAACATAAAAGAAGATAAAATGGTTGAAGAAATTGTAATATATCCAGATTCAAGACTAAGAGAAACTTCCAAAGAAGTTATAGAATTTGGATCTGTGCTAAAAGAAACTTTAGATAACATGTATGAAACTATGATGGATAAGGGTGGTGTTGGTTTGGCTGGTGTGCAAATAGGAAAGCTTCAAAGAATGCTAATAGTAAATATTCCTAGAGAAGATAGGATTCAATACAAAGAAGATTTACTTGAAATAATAAATCCAAATATAATAGAATCTAGCGGAGAGATATTATTTCAAGAGGGTTGTCTTAGCATTCCTAATTATTATGAATATGTAAAAAGATTTAGTTATATTAAACTTCAGTTTCAAGATAGAGAAGGAAAAGAAAAGATAATTGAAGCAAAAGATTATCTAGCTGTTGCACTACAACACGAAATAGATCACTTAAATGGAATATTATTCATAGATAAACTATCTATTTTAAAGCGAAAAAAATTTGAAAAAGAATACAAAAAGAAAAAATGAACTTTTTGTAATGGATAAACAATGGTAAAAAAGCTACTTTGTGCCACTAGATTTGGCATAGGTGCAAAAATAATTCAAGTAGAATCTAGTTTTTCAAAAGGACTACCTAGCTTTGTAATAACAGGTCTTGCAGGAAACTCTATACAAGAAGCTAAGCAGAGAATTAGTGGAGCATTAGCAAATAATAATTTTCAATCTCTAAATTTTAAAATAACAATTAACCTATCCCCATCAGACTTATCTAAAAATGGAAGTCATTTTGATTTGCCCATAGCACTTTTAATAGCCCTGCAAAAACAAGAGTTAGATTTAACAAATTGGTTTGTATTTGGCGAATTAGGGCTTGATGGATATATAAAAGATACAAACTCTATATATCCACTATTATTAGAAATCTCAAAAACTCATAAAAAAAGTAATGTATTATTGCCAAAGGAAGGAGAGAAATTATATTCAAATATTCCAAATTTACAGATTTATTATGCCTCTAATTTACTTGAGGCAATAGAAATATTAAAAAATCCTACAAATATGGCAAAATGCTATGATTTTAGCTTTAAAAGTATAGAAATAAATTCTAAAAAATATTATTATGAAGAAAATTTTTTGTTTGATTTTTATGATATTAAAGGACAGAGCTTTGCTAAAAGAGCAGCATTAATCGCAGTTGCTGGAATGCATAATATAGTTTTTGAAGGAAGTCCGGGCTGTGGGAAAAGTATGATTGCAAAAAGAATGCGCTACATTATGCCCCCTATTTCATTTGAAGAAATGTGTGAATGTGCTAGTATAAATGCACTAAACAATAATGATGGTGAGTATTGTGCATTAAGACCTTTTAGAAATCCTCATCAAAGTAGTTCAAAATCTGCAATCCTAGGCTCTGTTTTTCAAAGTGATGCAAAACCCGGTGAAATATCACTAAGCCATAATGGGATATTATTTTTTGATGAATTATTGAATTTTCATAAAAGTATATTAGAATCTTTAAGGGAACCTTTAGAAAACAATGAATTAAGCATATCTCGTGTAAATATTAAGGTAACTTATCCTACTTGTATTTTATTTGTTGGAGCTATGAATCCCTGTCCTTGCGGAAACTTATATAGTAGTTCTAAAGAATGTAGATGTAATGAAATAGAAATTAGAAAATATAGAAATAAACTATCTGAACCACTAAGAGATAGAATTGATATTTTTATAAAAATGGAAGAAAATAGAAGTGAAGAGAGGATTAGCTCAATTGAATTATTTAAACAGGTTTTAGATGCTTTTAGTATGCAAAAAAGTAGAAATCAAGGTAAATTAAATGGAAAATTAAATGATAGTGAAATTGAAAAATTTTGTGCTTTAAATGAAGAAAATCTAAATCTTTTAGAATTAGCAGTGCAAAGATATGGATTAAGTTTTCGTGGAAGACAAAAGATATTAAAAGTAGCAAGAAGCATAGCAGATTTAAATAAATCTGAAAATATTAAAAAAGAACATTTGCTTGAATCATTGTCATACAGAATAATTTAAAGTAAAATATTAAATTACAATAATAAGGAATGAAGATAATGGAATTTGAAGTAAAATCTCCAATATTAGGCTTTGAAAATATCACAAAAATGAAACTAGAAAAGATAGATGATATTTTTATGAAATTAACAAATTCTTCTTCAAGCTCACCTGCATTCACACTTGTAAATCCATTTGTTTTATGTGAATATAGCTTTGAGATTCCAACTGCTATTCAAGTCTTATTAGATATAAATGAAAAAAGTAAAAATATCTTAATTGCAAATATTATGGTAGTTTATAAAGAAATTAAAGATTCTACTATAAATTTTATAGCACCACTTGTATTTAATTTTGACAACCATACTATGGCTCAAGTTGTCTTAGATATTACAAAATATCCTCAATACAATATTGCAGAACCTATATCAAATTTTATAAAAGGAAATGAATTATGAAAAAAATTACGATTATAGGCTATGGAAAAATGGCAAAAGCAATAGCCTGTGGATTAAATGATAAATTTTCAATTGAGGTTGCTGGTAGAAATGAATATAAGCTAAAATCTTTTATAAAAGATAATAATCTCTCTAATGCTATCATATATCAAGCAAATCATAATTCTAATTCAGAAAATAACAATGATTTAGCAAATAATACTATCGATTTAGAAGGTAAAGATGTAATTTTAGCAATCAAGCCATATGCACTTGATAGTTTTATATATAAGAATAAAGCAAATAATCTTTATAGCATAATGGCTGGAATCTCAATAGAAAAAATAAAAAGTTTAATACAAGCAAATGAGTATTTCCGCGTTATGCCAAATATTGCTTCATTTGTTGGTGCTGGTGTTAATGTAATATATGCAAAACATTTAGATTCTTATAAAAAAGCTAGTGAAATTTTTAGTATGCTTGGCAAATGTATCTTTGTAGATAAAGAATCTTTAATAAATCCGGCAGGAGCAATATCTGGTAGTGGAACTGCGTATCTTGCAATAGTAGCAGAAGCAATGATTGATGCAGGTGTTAGAGAGGGAATAAACCTAGATACTTCAAAAGAGATTGTTCGTGGGCTTTTTAGTGGATTTGCAAAATTATTTGAAAATAGTGAAGCAAATCAAATTAAATTAGATACTACTAGCCCTGGAGGAACAACAGCAGAAGCATTAAAAATTTTAGAAAATAGAGCTATTAGAAGTGCTTTTATAGATGCTATTCACAAAGCTAATAAAAAGGCGCATAGAATTTCTTGAATGCAATTATTGGTGCTAGTGGAAGTGGAAAAAGCTCACTTGGAATTTATTTAGCAAAAAAATTTAAATTAAATATTTTTTCAATTGATAGCTTAAGTATCTATAAATATATTGATATAGCTTCTGCAAAACCCTCTAAAGATGATTTAAAACAAATCAAACATTATGGTATAGATTTATTAAATCCTGATGAAAAATGTAGTGCAAAATTATTTTTTGATTTATTAAAACAAACCCCACAAGATAGATTATTAATAGTTGGAGGAAGTAGCTTTTATCTAAAATCAATTATGGATGGTCTATCTCCTATGCCAAAAAGTCCAAATTTAATAGATTTAAAGTTAGATTCTATCGTTAGAAATAAACAAGAAGCGCATAAATTATTATCAAAAATAGATTCTAATTATGCCTCAAAAATAAATCCTAATGATAAATATAGAATTAAAAAAGCCCTAGAAATATACTTTTTAACAAACAAATCTCCTAGTGAATTTTTTAAACAAAACAAAAAAGAAAAATTACAGACTAAAATTAATATTTTTGAGTTAATTAAGCCAAAAGAGACTCTAAAAAGTGATATTAAAATAAGAGTTGATAGTATGCTTAAAAATGGCATTATAGATGAAGTAAATTTTCTTAAAAAAAATTTTAAAAATAGTTTAACCTTTAGAGCCATTGGCATAAAAGAAACTTTATTATATTTAGAAAATAAATTATCACTTGATGAATTAAAAGAACAAATCACAAAAAATACCATAGCCCTTGCAAAAAGGCAAACTACTTTTAATAGAACGCAATTTAGCAATGTAACTCGTGGTAATGCTACTGAATTAATAAATATTTTAGAAAAATATTATGAAAATAATTAATTTCTATAAGCTAAAGTAATTTTTAGATATCTATCTTTTTTTAGGCTTTGGAAAGGACTTTGATGCTCTATTAATAGTATTTATACTTAAATAATCTAATTTTTTATTTCCGCTTGTATTAAGAATTACTAAATCTTTTAATTCCCCTTTTTTACTAATAATAAATTCAATTTCAGTATATCCTATACCTCTTACATACCCTTTTTTAGAATGATATTTATTAATATTAAGTGAGAGATTTTTTACTTAGACTTTTAGCAGAATCACTATCTAAATTTAAAATATCAATACAAAAGGATAAAATTAAATATAAAACTATGCTAAATACAAATTTAATACAAAGAATAATCAATGTAAAAATAATATTAGTAAGAGAACCCATAAGCCAATAAATTATATTTAGCAAAGTATTATAAAGGTCAGCTATGATTTTAATAAACTTAGTGCTACTCCAAAACTAGCTCCATTTAAAACCCCTAAAATACTAGGTGAAACTAATAGATTTCCAATTATCCCTTGATATAATTATACACTTAATGCTAAAGAAACTTAAATAATTACTGCTGTAATAACTCACGGGAATATAATATCATTAATTAGAGAGGATTCTATACTATTATTAGTATAGAATAATTTAATACATCTAAAAAATTAACCTTTATCTCACCAACACAAAGTGCTATAAAAATAGCAATTAATAAAATAATAGAGTTAAAATTAAAATCTTATTTTGCATTATTTTTTTATTAAAGCTATTCCAATTTCCCTACTATGTTTATAGCTAATCTCTCCATTAACTGAATATTTTTGAATATGTAAATTAATTAATTCATCATTTGCTATTGTATTATGTGCATTTATATGCCATTTTATATTATCAAATGTTTTTGCTTTATCTTCTTTATATATAAAATCACTATTTTTATAACAAACTTTAATATTACTATATCCTAATTCATTTAACCAAATTAATACATTTGGAAGTCCAACAGGAAGCTCTAATTTTATATTATGTAATTTCATAATTTCTTCTAAAAATTCACATTTTCTAAATCTTCCCCAACCAATATAACAAAAATATTCATTACAAATAGAAAGTGCCTTTATAAAACCCTCTTTATTATTTAATGCTGGAGTCATTGAAGCAAAGGCTATATCAAAGTTTTCTTTTATCTCAAAATCTTCCCAAGAGCTTTGAATACAAGTAATATTATTTAAATTTAAGATTTTAGAATCCTCTATTAGATTTTTAAGCATTAAGCTTGAAATATCTATAGCAGTAACTTTTTTTGCAAATTTTGCAAGATTAAAGCTAAAGCGTCCATTTCCACAACCTATATCAATAATACTCTTATTATTAAAAATAACACCATTTTCTTTAAAAAATTCTAAAATTTCTATACTATCACTACAATCATTCCTAAGTCTAGGAAATGTCTGTGCCTTTCTCTCCCATATTTCTTTAAGTGTTTTTGTATCCATTATTATTTACTTTTATATTTAATAATTACTCTTTAATTCTTTTATATGACTCGTTACTTATAGGAAATAAAAATGTATTAAAAAATTCTTTTGCTATTTTTTCTGCTTCCAATGGACTTAATAAATTACTATAAATTTTAGAAAATGAATAAGGAATTTCTATAATATATATAATGCTAGGTGGCTTACAAATAAGCCACTAAGTAGGAGTATTATATATTCTTTTGTTTTTAATTTCATTTATATTCTTTCATTTTTTTGATGGAAAATTTAATAATTCTTTATAAAATGCAATTTCTCTAACAAAAATAATATCAGGATTTGCCTTTGTTAAAATTTCAAAATTAATCCCTACATAATCTAAATTACAATTAATCACATTAATTCTTCCTATTTTATAAGCAAGGTCATTTCATCATTAGATTTGTCGCATTGTGTTTTTAATCCATCTATACTTTATGTAAAATATATTGTTGGTCTATCTTTTATTTTTTTATTTAAATCTATATTAAAAAAATTTTAAAATATCGTATTTAAGGATTTAAAATGAAATATAAATTTTATATGGTAAGTAAAATTAAAAATCTAAATATCTAGATTCTTAACTTCTTTTGCGTGTTTTTAAAATAAACATTTTAATTCATCTATTAATGTTTCACCATTTTTTAATTCTTTTAGATTCAAAGTAAGTTTTAAATTCACAGAATTACCAGGATTCATTGCAACAAGTTGCTTTGGTTTGTTATTAATTTTTATAAATTCTTTTCTAAGTTTATGGTCATAGATATAGTCTTGTCTTTTATCTATAATATAATAATATATATCATCATAAGTTAAACCCAATAAAATGATGTTCATAATTATATTTTGGATTAATACCACTAAATTGAAAAGTATTGTTTTTAAGTCCCTTTCTTGCTGTTTTTATTTCTATCTTTTTACCATTTGATAAAATATCAAATTCATCGTGGATTATTTCTTTATCAATATTATCTAAAGAAATACCGCTTTCTTTAAAAAGCTCTTTTATAAATTTTTCCCCAATCTGTCCTATGGCATTTCCCTCAAAGTCTTTAATCTTATCAAAAATTCCAAATTGTTTATATTGTTGTAATTCTTGATGTTTTTCCTCTATAATCCTTAATAAAAGCTCTTTAAGCATTGCAAAAACCTTCATCTTGCAAAAGCTGAAATATATGTGATTTACCTATATGCCTACAACCATTTGTAGCCAAAGAACTATATTTATTCCAATTAGCATTCAAAAAAAGTTTATCTAATTTTCTTTTAGGTGCATTTTTATTATAAATAATAGCCACTCCACTTTTATATTTAACCTGTGAAAAATCTTTTACAACAGCATTTTCTTTAAAAAATGTGCTAGAGAGATAGAAATTTGCTTTTTTATCAAAAATCCATTCTTTGCCACATTCTCTATTTTTTGCTAAAGAAACCGTTACAACCTTTAAGATATTATGAAATGGCTCTTGTTTTTCCTTTTGTTTATACCAGCTAAATTCTTCCTTTGTGTTTTTATATTTCTTACTCCAAATTTGAAAGCAAGTTTTTACATCTTTTTCCTTACCATTACTTAAATAAAAAGCATTGTGAGGAAGGTTTTCTTCATATAATAAATGAAATTTTTTTACCCTATATCGAATAGAACCTTTACCTAAACTCTGAAAAAATATAGGTAAGATAAAAGCAACAAAGTCGGCATTTTGCGAGTGATTGATAAATTCTAAAGCTAAAACTCCACGATGTCCAAAAGGTGGATTACCTATTATAACTAAAGGTTTTTTAGGTAATTGATAATGAAGATAATTCATCTGTAAAGTATCAAAAGTAGTTTTATGAATATCTATACCAATTTTATTGTGAGGCAAAAGCTTATAAAAACAACCATCTCCAACACTAGGTTCAAGCCAAGTGAATTTCTCTAAATTTTCATATTGAGAGATGATTTCTTTTGTTTTATTAAAAAAATATACTGCAATCTCTGGTTTTGTAAAATATTCATCAAAATAATTATTTTGATTATTTTTCATTATCCCACCATTGACATATTTTAAATTCATTTTTTTAAATATCTAGATTCTTAACTTCTTTTGCGTGTTTTTGTATGAAATCTCTTCTTGGTTCAACTTCACTTCCCATAAAGAGCCTAATTTTTTCATCACTTAAAAATTCATCACCTATTTTTACTCTTATTAATGTGCGATTTTCTTTAGTCATTGTAGTTTCCCAAAGTTGATTTGGATTCATCTCACCTAAACCTTTATATCTTTGTATTGAAGCACCTTTTTTAGCACTATTTTCTATCTCTTCTAAAAATTCTATTAAATCTTTATTTTGAAGAAAACTTAATTCTCTATCTTTTATCTTATTATAAATTTTTTGTGCATCAATAAAATAATTATCATTAAATAAATCATAATTAATTTTTAATTCTTGAAGTCCTGATTTTGTCTGAACATATAACATAATATAATTTTCATTAACAAATTTATTCAAAATATTGCAATTACTTTGTATTAAATAAGATTCTACATTTTCACAAAGATTTTCTATACTTAAATCTTTTAGATTCTCATTTTCAATAAAATATCTAATAATATTATTGGAAAAATATATTTTTTCTAATTTTTTAAGTAAAGCTCTATAATTTGAAATATTTTTTAATATATCAATTAATTCAATATTTCCTATACCATCAAAACTAAAATTTTCAATACCATTTTCAATTAAAAATGAACTTAAATGTTTTTCATCTTTTAAATATATTTCTTTTTTACCCTTTTTAAATAAATATAATGGAGGTTGTGCAATATAAATATGTCCATTATCAATTAATGGTCTAAGATATTTATAAAAAAATGTAAGAAGTAAAGTTTGAATATGACTTCCATCAACATCTGCATCTGTCATTAAAATAATTTTATGATAACGCAATTTTTCTAAATTAAATTCATCATCGATACCACAACCAAATGCAGTAATCATATTTATAATTTCATCAGTTTTGAGAATCTTATTAATATTACTTTTTTCAACATTTAAAATTTTTCCTCTTAATGGAAGTATTGCTTGATATGTTCTATCTCTACCTGTTTTTGCACTACCACCAGCAGAATCTCCCTCAACTAAAAATATTTCAGATATGCTTGGATCTTTACTTTGACAATCAGCTAATTTTCCCGGAAGTGTCCCAAAACTATTTGTTTCTTTTCTAGTTAGTTCTCTTGCTCTCTTAGCTGCTTCTCTTCCTTTTGCTGCTAAAAGTGCTTTTTGTATTATTGCTTTTGCATCATTTGGATTCTCTTCAAAAAATTTTGAAATTTTTTCATAAGTTAATCTATTGACAATATTTCTAACAAATGAATTTCCTAATTTTCCTTTAGTTTGTCCTTCAAATTGTGGGTCCATAACTCTAGTAGAAACAATAGCAACAAGTCCTTCTCTAATATCATCACCTTGAATTTTAGAATCTTTTTCTCTACTATTTATATTATTTTCAATATAGTTTATAATTGCACGACTAAGACCCATTCTAAAACCACTTTCGTGTGTTCCACCCTCAACTGTTCTAATATTATTCACAAAACTAAGTAATTTTTCATTATATGAATTATTATATGCTAATGCAATATCAATTTCAACTTCACCATCTTTATCACTAAAACTAATTATTTGTGATATTAGTTCATTTTTATTAATATCTTCTACAAATTGTTTAAGCCCCCCTTCAAAATGAAATTTTTCATTTGTATTAGTAATCTTATCAATAAAATTTATTTCAATATTTTTGTTTAGATATGCCATTTCTTTAAAACGATTTCTTAAAATTTCACTATCAAATTTTGTAATTTCCATAATTTCATCATCAGGAATAAACTCAATTGTAGTTCCATTTTTCTTAGTATTACCAATTATTATTAAATCTGTTTGTGGTATTCCTTTTTTAAACTCTTGTTGATAAATATTACCATTTTTATAAATTGTCATAATTAATTTTTTACTTAGTGCATTTACAACACTAACACCAACTCCGTGAAGCCCCCCAGAAACTTTATATGTATCTTTATCAAATTTACCACCAGCATGGAGAACTGTTAAAACAACTGTTGCAGCAGGTATATTTTCACCCTCGTGAATATCCACAGGAATTCCTCTACCATTATCTTCTACTATTACACTTCCATATTCACTTAAAGTTATATTTATATTAGAGCAAAATCCTGCCATTGCTTCATCAATAGAATTATCTACAACTTCATAAACCATATGATGAAGTCCATTAATATTAGTATCACCTATATACATTCCTGGTCTTTTTCTTACCGCTTCAAGACCTTTTAGAACTTTTATATTCTTAGAACTATATGCATTATTCATAAAATTTTGCCTTTTATATTAATATTGGCATCATTGTTAAAATAAAATTATCACTTTTCAAAATACAAGCTGAATTTTTCTTTTCATTTATACCAAATTCAAAATTTTGAGTATCAATATTTACAATAAAATCTAAAATATGTTTTGAATTTACACAAATCATTATATCTTCATTTATTGAATTTATAAATTCTTTATTTAATTCTTCATTAAGTTCAATTTCTGTATTAGCATTTGAATCTTCTTCACTTATAGATTCAAAATTTATTTTATTTTTACTAAATATTATTTTTACTTGATTTGAAATAGAATTTATTATTTTAAGAGATTCTATCATTTGTTCTTTATTTATTTGGATTTTGTATTTTATTTCTTTTGGAATTACTCTTTCATAATCTATAAAATTTCCATTTGGGATTCTAGTCCAGAATGTATATTTTTCATTTTCAATTATTATTGTATTTTCATTAAAATATATATTCGAATCTTCATTAAAGAATTTTTGAATCTCTGATATTGCTTTTTTTGGAAACATAAAATTTATTTTATCAACTGATTGATTATTAAAGCTTATAACCTCAAGTCTTTTTGTATCTGTTGCAACAAAATTAAATTTATATTCTTTTATATCAATTAATGCATTTCTATATTCTGCTCTTGGATTATTTATTTCTATTACAGGAAGTAATTTTTTAAGAGATTCTATTAAGTTTTTTGAATCTATATTTATTTTTGATTTTTCATAATTTTGTGGGAATTCTGGGAAATTATCAGCTACGAAACTAGGAAGTTTTATAGTTGATTTCCCCTGTTTAATTTCTAATTTATCATCTTTACTTTGTAAAGTTATTTTATCATCTTTCAAATTTTTTAAAGAATCTAAGAATTTTTTTCCATCTACTGTTATTATTTCATCATTTTCTATACTCTCATTTTGAATCTTTGCTTTTATTCCTATTTCATAATCTGTTGCTTTTAATATTATATTATCATCTTTTGTTTGTATTAATATATGAGATGTTATTTGGCTTTTATCTCTTTTTTCTAAAAATGATTGAAAATTACTAATTATATTTTCTATGTTGCTTTTATTTATCGTTATTTTCATTTTTTCTCCTGTAATATAAAATTATTATTAATAGTATGTATTGTGAAATATGTGAAATATTTTTAAAATACCTTAGTATGAATAAATTTATATCATAAAAATCATATTGGTATTTTCACATAAAAGTCTTTAATTAATTATTATTTTTTAAATCTTTTATTTTAATTTCTACTTCTTCAATTTTAATTTTAAGTTCATTATTAATTTCTACTTCTTCTTGTATTTTTTTCATAGCTTTACTTATAGTGCTGTGGTCTTTCATACTTAATATTTTAGCTAATTCAGGCATAGAATTTGTAGTTAATTTTCTTCCTAAAAATATGACTATTTTTCTAGCAAATAATATATTTTTTGTTCTTTTTTTACTTTTTATTTCAGATTGTTTTATATTCATAACTTTTGATACAGAATCTATTATATCTTCTAGGTTTATTTTTTCATTATTATTTTTTTTAAAGTTTTTAATTGTATTTTTTACTAAATCAATTGTTATTTCTTGATTCATAATTGATGAAAATGAATTTATTGTAGTTAGGATTCCTTCAATTGTTCTAATATTATTATTAATATTTAATGCTATAAATTCTATTATTTCATCATTTAATTGTATTAAATCAAGCTCGCATTTTTTTTTGATTATCTCAATTTTTGTTTCAAGCTCTGGAGGATTAATTTTAGATATTATTCCTGATTCAAATCTTGATTTTAGTCTTTCTTCTATTCCTATTAAGTCCTTTATTGGTTTATCTGAGGTTAGAACTATTTGTTTATTATTATCTTTTAATATATTAAAAGTATGAAAAAATTCTTCTTGTATAGTGTGCTTTCCACTAAAAAATTGTATATCATCGATTAATAAATAATCGCAATTTCTATATTTATTTCGGAATCTATCCATACTTTTATTATTTAAATGAGTTATATAATCATTTAAAAATTCCTCGCTTGTAATTAGAATTACATTTTTATTATTTATATTGTAATTTCCTATGGCATTTAATAAATGTGTTTTTCCTAGTCCCGTATCACCACTGATAAATAAGGGATTATAACTTTTTGCTTGATTCTTAGCTACTTCTTTAGAAAGATTAAAAGAAAATTTATTAGATTCACCAATTACAAAGCTTTCGAATGTAAAAGAAGGATTTAAAATAGAGCTTTTATAAACATTTGGAATAATTTTAAAATTATATTTTGTATCTTTAGAGCTTTTTTCATTTTGTTCTTTTAAAATTATTTTTATTTCTGGTTTTATTTCTGTATGTATTTCAAATAATGATGCAATTTTATTAATATAATTTCTTTTTATCCAATTTAATAAAAATATATTATTTACTTCTAAAACTTTTAGATTTGAATCTGAATTTTTTTCATTAAATCTAATATTTTTTATATATTTTTCATATTCATTTTGACTTAAGTCTTTTTTTAAATCTTGTAATATATCATTCCATATCATAAAATCACCCCATTTTAGCTTTGATTTACACTTGAAATTATTGTGAAATTATTGTGAAATTATAGTGATTTTTAGTTGAATTTATAAGGCTAATTATGAATATATTAGGAATTGACCCTGGAACTAAAAATTGTGGTTATGCAATAATTAAAGGTGAAAAAAATAAATTATTTTTGCTTGAGGCAGGATTAATAAAAATAAAAGAGACTAAATTACAATATCAAATAGCAGAATTTAATGAAGGAATAAATTTAATATTAAAAAATTTTATTATAGATTCTGTTGCAATTGAAGATATTTTCTTTGCTTATAATCCAAAAAGTGTTATAAAATTAGCACAATTTAGAGGTGCAATTAGCTTTAAAATTATACAAGAAATAGGTAATTTTTATGAATATACCCCACTTCAAATAAAAAAATCTATAACAGGAAATGGTAAGGCAGATAAGAATCAAGTTGCATTTATGGTAAAAAAACTTTTAGGTATTACTAAAGAAATTAAACCACTTGATATAACTGATGCAATAGCTATTGCAATTACTCACTTTAATCATATAAAAATTTTAAAGGATTAGAATTGAAAATTAAAATATACTTTCTTGTAATACCTTGTTTTTTATTATCTAATCAATTTGATAATTTTAAAAAAAATGAAAATCAAATAATTAGTATTTTAACTGAAAATGATGCTTATTTTGAACCATTTATAAAATCTGATAAATACTATACAGCAGGGCATTATATTAGTTATGTTAGTAGTGAATATGAAAATATTTTTTTAAATAAAATAGCACTTCTTTCTTATCTTTATGATAATAATTACTCTAGGTTTAATATAACTTTAAATCAAGAAATTTATACACCCGCCTCAAAATATACTATTCCTCCTCCAAAAAATGATGCACTTTATGGAGCTGCATTTTTTGTAACATTTGGAGTAATAAATAGAACTAGAAATCTTATGGAACAAATTAGTTTAGATATTGGGTTTGTTGGACCTTGGGCATTGGGGAAGCAAATACAGAATGGAATTCATAAAATTACTAATAATAGATCTTCTCTTGGTTGGGATTATCAAATTAAAAATGAATTTTTATTAAATCTTAATTATGGTTTAATTTATAGATGGACTTTTATTGAAGATTTCTTTGATATTTTACCTCAAGCAAATATTTTTCTTGGAAATTCTTATACTGCTATAAGTGCAGGTGCTAGAATGAGGATTGGATATGGTATTAAAAATGATTTTGGAATTCAAAAGTATAAGTCTAAAATCTCACAAATAATAGTAGAAGATGGATTAAAAATATATGCTTTAGTTGGAATAAATGGTTCAATAGTTGGTCGTAATATTTTTATAGAAGGAAATACATTTGGTGGGGTAAAGAGTAATTTAAAATTAAATAGATTTTTATATGAATATGAATTAGGCTTAATGATTGGTTATAAATATATTTCTTTAAGTTATTTATATACTAGAAGTAGCAAAGCATTTAAAACACAAAATGATTTACATAGCTATGGCTCTATTAGATTAGAAATTAGTTTTTAATTTTTTATATAGAATATTAAAAGATTTTAGTTCCTCCTATTTTTTTATATTAATTTATATAAATAATCTTTATTTAAATGTTAATTACCCTAAATTTATAATCTTTATAATTTTAATGAATTCTTTTTAGATTCTTTAACTAATGCTTTGATATAAATAATAAATGAATTTAGAATAATTAGTAATATCACTTATTATAAATATAAAATATTTAAATAACAATTTTAAGTTACTAACTAAAAAAGCTTAGATATAGAATCTTTTAAGATTCTATATCTAGTTTTATAGAAGGACTATTTGTTTTTTTTGGGTTGCTTGGTTTTTTAGCTTTTGGAGTTTGTTGTTTTGGTTTTTCTTCTTTAATTATTTTATTATTTTCTTCTTTATTATCTGCTTGATTAATCATTACATTAAATGAATTTTGCAAATAAATATTTTTAAAGTTTTCATTATAATTTAAATATGGTGCAAACTCAGATACTCTTTGTGCTATATTTACAGGATAGATTCCAATATTTTTATTGCTAAAATTAATTTGTTGTCTTCCTTCTAATGCTCTTAATGAGTTATCAATTATTAAGTTATTTTTTTTATCTTCAGATATAAATTTTATAAATTCATTTGGTAAATATAACTCTTTTGGGTGCTTTGTATTAATATACCAATTTTGAGAGAGAATTTCTGGTTCTGCTTGTAAATATTTACTTAATATTTTTTTATCACAAGTTTTACAATAAATAGCATACTTAAGTATTAATGAAGCAGGATTATTTGTAGTTCCTTTTATATCATTTGTTTTTATTTTACCTCTTGCAATAATTACACCAATGGGTTTGGATTTATTATCTAATCTATCATATATTTCTAAATTATCGTAATTATAAGTTTTTTCATTATTTTTAAATTTTAAATTGAATTTTAAATCAGTAAGTAGGATTTCTTGAGGTTCAATTACATCATTTTGTTTTATATCTCTAGTATTTTTATATTCATCAACTATTTTATTTATTCCAAAATATACTTTTATATTTGAATTTTTATCATTATCAAAATCATTTAAATAAAGATTAATTTTTGAATCTAGCCTATCACTAGCACTTCTTTTAAATTCTATTAATTTATCATTTTTTAGACTTAATTGTATTGAGCCATAATTACAATTTTTATTAATATCTATTACTTCATTTTTATTATTCAATGCTTCAATTTGTATATTTAACATCGGATTATATTTAAATGTAAGTCTATCTTCAATTTGACCATAATATGATATTTTATTATCTGATAAAATATCAGTTTTTATTCTAAAATTTGCAGGGATTATATTTAAATCTTTAGATACTTTAATATTAGTGCATTGTGGCTCTATACTTAATTCATCATTTTTACAAAATTTATCATTATCTTTAATATTAAATTCTATATTTAAATTACCAAGTGCTATTGTATTTGCTACCAATTCAATATATTCATTTTGTAATTTTCCATTTTTGAAGTTTAAATTTATATCTTTTGTGATAAACACATTATCGTTTATATTACTACATCTATTTTTTTGTATAAATGAAACATTGTCTTTTGTTGCAATTAAATCACCATCAAAACCATGATCAATATCTCCTTCCATTGTAAGTGCATTTGATTGTTTAAATTCTATCTTTACATCACCTGCTTTTATGCTAGGAGACATTCCTATTTCATCATCTATAAAATTATATTTAATATCAAATTTTGCAGGAGTTACATTAATGGTATTTGTTACCTTTGTATTATTATCAGTTTTACAAATAATTTGTGATTTATTACTAGATTTTGGGAATCTAATATCAATCTTACCTACAATATTATTTGTATTAAGAAAATATGATTTTTTTATATTTTTACCATAATAGTCTTTTATTTCACAATTAAGTTTTAAATCATTATTACTTAGGTTTATCATATATATAGTATAGATTCTTTTACTTGATGATTTTTTTGTCCAAATGACTTTATCATAAGGCAATAAACTATCATATAAACATTTTAAATCACCATAACATTCTTTATTAAATTTATCATAAGCATCTTTTTCTACTATTAAAAAATCATCATTTTTATTTAAATTATCATTTGTTGTAATTTGTTTTGTATTTTCTAAATTTTTATCATCTGCTTTTACATCTTTAGATTCTGTATTATCTTTTGTAATTTCTTCTTTTGTAGATTTTTGCGGTTCATTATTTAAATTATCATTTTCTTTAGCATCATTTTTAATTTCATCTTTTAAAGTAGAATTAGTAGAATCTTTATCTATATTAGAATCTAAATCCTTAGAAACATTATCTTCAGATTCTTTATCTTTTATTGTATCTTCTTTAGAATTTTCATTACTAGCTAATAATGAAAGACTTTGTTCTTCTTTATTTTCTTGCGTTTTAGTATTTTTTGCTAGATATTTTTCTTTTATTTCATCACTAAATGCAATTGTTGTTGGAATATTACATTTTCCATAATTTTGTTCACTTATTTTTGCATCAGGAAATATTTCTTTTAAGTTTCTATTATCATTTGAGCTAATTTTCCCACCCTCAATAAAAATATCATAATTTGGAATTAAGTTTTGCCTTGCAATTGCTATTTTATAGCTTTTTTCATCAATTTTTTTATTACTAAATGCTATTAAATTATCAAAGCAATTTCCTTCATCTACATTGCAAATTGAATTTGTATCACTTGGCTTATCTTTGGAAGTATTTTTAACTTTAAATAATCTTTTTAAAAAATATTTTTTATTGTCTATATCAAGTGGATTAACTTCTGGTCCACAAATTAAATTATCACTATATGGCGTAACTTCTCCATCAGATGAGATAGAAAATACATTATCTACATTTAAAGCAGTCTCCATATCCCCCCTTTGTATGGCTTCATCTTTATTAATTGTATCTATGAAATCTTTTTCATAAATTCCGCCATAAAAAGTGTTTAAATTAATATTTGATTTTCCTTTAGGCATAATAATAGCTGATACATTTAATAAAGAACCTCTTTGAAGTATTAAATTGCTTTTATTGTTTGTCCCCTCAATTATCTCTAAAATAATATTTTTAGGTTTTTTTGAATTAAACCTAATACCACTATCTATTATAACATCGCCAGCCGCTCTTAATAATATATTATTTTGTTTTATATTTACTAGCTTTGTTTTAATTAAATTAGAATCATTATTTAAAACTATTCCTTCAGTTAAATATCCTTTTTTATTCTCAATAATAGAGCAATCTATTACAGAATATTCTTCATCATCAATTTGTGCATTACCATTGTATATACAAGCGGTATATTCCATATAAATATTATTTTTATCATCTACAAATTTATGTAATAGTATAGGAGGATTATCAATATCTATTTCACATTCTTCTTGGTTTTTGTTACTAAAATCGCAGTTTTGAGCAAATGCAAAAATCATAACAAAAGATAAAGATAAAATTATTCTAAACATTATTGTCCTTTTTGTGAAATAATTTGCGGATTCTAACTAAAGTTAATTAAAAAACAATATTTTTATATCGCATTTTCTTAGATTTAGATTAGAAATATTAATTATATCTTTTTTATACTTACTCTATTTCCTATTTATATATAAAATATTTTTATAGTATAATTTTGCACTTAAATTACACAATAAAGGCAAATTTTGGATTCTTATGAATATGGCGAATTATTAAAAAATCTAAAAATAAAGGCTCAAAATATTGCAAAAATAATTAAAATTGACGAGCTTCAAAAAGAGCTAGATTCTATTATAGATTTAGAAAAAGATGAATCTTTTTGGATGGATACTAAAAAAATAGCAAATATTGGTAAGAAAAAAAGCAAAATAAATAGAATTTTAGAAATTTACAAACAAGCAAATAAAGCTATAAATGATGCAGATGAGCTATATAATCTAGCAATAAGTGAAGAAGATAATGAGATTTTAGAAAGTCTTTTTAGTGAAGCAGAAGATCTAGAAAATAGTATTAAAAAAATAGAAATTGAAGTTATGTTAAGCGATAAAAATGATTCTTTAAATGCAATAGTTACAATTCAGCCCGGAGCAGGAGGGACAGAATCTCAAGATTGGGGAAGTATTTTATATAGAATGTATCTTAGATGGTGTGAGAGAAGAGGTTTTAAAATAGAGCTTTTAGATTACCAAGATGGAGAAGAGGCAGGAATAAAAGGGGTTGCATTTATAATTAAGGGTGAGAATGCCTATGGATATGCTAAGAGTGAAAATGGTATTCATAGACTTGTTAGAATTTCCCCTTTTGATGCTAATGCAAAGCGACATACGAGTTTTGCAAGTGTCCAAGTAACTCCAGAAATTGATGATGATATTGATATTGTAATTGAGGATAAAGATATTCGCATTGATACTTATCGAGCTAGTGGTGCAGGAGGACAGCATATAAATAAAACAGAATCTGCAATTCGTATTACTCATATTCCAACAGGAATTGTAGTGCAATGTCAAAATGATAGAAGTCAGCATAAAAATAAAGCCACAGCTTTTAAAATGTTAAAATCACGTCTTTATGATTTAGAATTAAAAAAACAAAATAATATTATAGATGAAAAAAGTGAAATTGGCTGGGGGCATCAAATCCGTTCTTATGTCCTTGCTCCATATCAACAAGTAAAAGACTTAAGAAGTAATATTGCTTATAGTAATGTAGATTCTATACTTGATGGTGATATTGATAGTATTATTGAGGGTGTTTTGATTGCAGAAGGAAGTAAAGAATAATAACATTTAAGCTAAAAAACAATCAATTTAAATATTTATATTAAGCTCCTATCAATTAAACTATTTTTAATGCCAAATTTTTTTAGAATCAAAGATTCTTTTTGCCTATGTTCTCCATTATCGGTTTCATGATCATAGCCTAATAAGTGTAAGAGTGCATGTGTAAATAATATTGCTAATTCATATTTTAATGGGTGTTTAAATTTATCTTGTATTTCTATTGCTTTATCGATAGAAATTACAATGCTTCCTAAAATCATCTCAGAAGAATCTAATTTAATGTCTTTATAGTTTAGAGGAAAAGATAAAACATCAGTAGCATAGTCTTTATTTAGATAGGTTTTGTTTAGTTCTTTTATTTTGTTATTATCTACAATTATTAGTTCTACATCGTTTTTGCAAATACTATTTTTAATTTTTTCTAAAAAAATTAAAACATCATTATTGATTATTATATTTGTTTGATTTTCAAAAATTATCACTTATTACCTTTTTAATTTTAAAATTATTATAGATTCTATCATATAGTGTTATAATAAAGCATTCTATAAATATAAATTTAAAGAGGATTTTTGTGTTTGATTATGGAATAAAGTTTTGGTCAAAAGATGATTTTGTTATAGAAGATGGCAAAGTAAAAATTGGTGCAAATAGAAAAATAGCCTTAATTGATGTAGTAAGTAAGGTTAGAGAAAGTGGATATAAAGGACCTTTACTTATAAGATTCCCACACTTAATACAAAAGCAAATTGATAAATTATTTAATTCTTTTAATACATCAATCAAGCAATATAAATATAAAGGTAATTTTAAAGCAGTTTTTCCTCTAAAAGTAAATCAATTCCCAAATTTTATTTTGCCATTAGTTGAAGCATCTATGGATAGAGATTATGGGTTAGAGGCAGGGAGTAAGGCAGAATTAATAATTGCAATGGCTTATACAAATATAAATTCTCCTATAACTGTTAATGGTTTTAAAGATAAAGAGATGATAAATTTAGGATTTATTGCATCAAATATGGGACATAATATAACACTTACAATAGAGGGTTTAAATGAACTTCAAACAATAATTGAAGTAGCAAAAGATATGGGATCACCATATCCAAATATTGGGCTTAGAATTCGTCTTCATTCTATGGGTAGTGGAGTTTGGGCAAAGAGTGGTGGGATAAATTCTAAGTTTGGATTAACTTCAACAGAATTACTTGAAGCTGTAAAACTATTAAAAAAGTCTAATTTAATATCTCAATTTAGTATGATACACTTCCATATAGGAAGCCAAATAAGTGATATTTCACCACTTAAAAAAGCTCTAAGGGAGGCAGGAAATATTTATGCAGAGCTTCGTAAAATGGGTTGCGAGAATCTAAATATTGTAAATATAGGTGGAGGTCTAGCAGTAGAATATACACAGCACCAAGGGTATAATAATCGTAATTATACATTAGATGAATTTAGCGGAGATGTTGTATTTAGCTTAAAAGAAATTGCTAAGAATAAAAAAGAAAAAGAACCAGATATTTTTATTGAGAGTGGAAGGTTTGTGGCTGCCTCTCATGCTGTATTAGTTGCTCCTGTATTAGAATTATTTTCACAAGAGTATGATGAACGAGCTTTAAGATTAAAAGATAAAAATCCAAAATTAATAGAAGAATTACTTGATTTATATAATAGCATTGATGAACGGCATGCTATGGAATACTTGCACGATAGTTTAGACCATATGGAATCTTTGCTTACTCTTTTTGATCTTGGTTATATTGATTTGCAAGATAGAAGTAATACAGAGATTTTAGTTCATTTAATAATAAAAAAAGTAATTAGAATTCTAAAGCATAAAAATCATAATGAGATTCTACAAATTCAAGAACAAATTCAAGAGCGATATTTATTAAATTGTAGTTTTTTTCAAAGTATGCCAGAT
Organism: Helicobacter sp. MIT 14-3879; assembly: GCF_003364125.1. Taxonomy (NCBI): domain Bacteria; kingdom Pseudomonadati; phylum Campylobacterota; class Epsilonproteobacteria; order Campylobacterales; family Helicobacteraceae; genus Helicobacter; species Helicobacter sp. MIT 14-3879. The sequence goes on along the minus strand of NZ_NXLP01000002.1, from coordinate 26,437 downwards.
TATTGGGGGTTAGGACAGAATTTTCCTGTTATGCCTCTTGATAAATTAAATACTCGTCCAACAAGGAGTGCTTCACTTTGGGATATAACTTGTGATAGTGATGGGGAAATAAGTTTTAATAAAAATACACCACTTTTTTTACACGATATAGATATAAAAAATGAAGAATATTTTCTTGGTTTCTTTCTTGTTGGTGCATATCAAGAAGTTCTTGGAATGAAGCATAATTTATTTACTCATCCAACAGAATTTAGTATTATATTAGATGATGATGAAGATTGTGGTTATTTAGTAGAAAATCTACTTGAAGCACAAAATATATTAGATGTTTTAGATGATCTAGACTATGATACAAAAGATATTGAAAGGCGTCTAAAACAAAGGATAGATGATGTAGAAAATTTGAGTGATGAATACAAAAAAGAAGTTTTAGGGCAACTTTATATTATGCTTAGTGAAAATGGATATTTACGAACTATAACTATATCAGGAAAGTCTATAAAATGAGTTTATTTACTTTAATTAAAGAAGATTTTAAAACTATTAGAAAAAAAGACCCAGCTATAAATTCTAATGTAGAGCTTTTTTTTAACTACCCAGGATTAATTGCAATAGTGCATTATAGAATTGCAAATAAGCTTTATAAGAAAAATTTTAGGATTCTAGCTAGAATTATTATGGGATTTACACAATTTATAACAAATATTGATATTCATCCAGCTTGTAGTATTGGAAGGGGTATTTTTATAGATCACGGAATTGGTGTAGTTATTGGTGAGACAGCAATTTTAGAAGATAATATTACTATTTATCAAGGTGTTACATTAGGAGGAGTTAGTTTAGATAAAGTAAAGCGTCATCCAACTATTTTAAGCGGAGTTGTCATAGGAGCAGGAGCTAAAATATTAGGAAATATTACTATTGGCGAGAATGCAAAAGTTGGAGCAAATTCTGTGGTAATTAAAGATGTGCCAGCAAATTCTACTGCCGTTGGGATACCTGCTAAAGTCATACAAAAGGGTAGAATCCAAGATTCTTCTGCAATAAATAAGCTCCCTGATATTGATGCACAGATGTTTAACTATTTATTAAAAAAGATAGAAATTTTGGAGTATAAACTTAATAAAAACTATAAAGAAGAAGAAAGTCAAAAAGAGAAATTAAAAGAGCTAGATAGGATTTATGAAAGCTTTATTAAAACTATAAAAAATAATTAGAGCAATATATTGATTGAAAAAGATTCCATAGATAGACTAAAACAAATTGTTGATATATATGAGGTTATTAGTAGCTATATTGAATTAAGGAGGGCAGGAGTAAATTATACTGCTTGTTGCCCATTTCATAACGAAAAAACACCTAGTTTTGTTGTAAGTCCACAAAAAGGTTACTTTAAATGTTATGGTTGTGGTATTGGTGGTGATAGTATTAGTTTCATAATGGAAAAAGAACATATAGAATTCTATGAAGCAGTAGAAAAGCTAGCTTATATGTATAACTTTACATTAACTTATACTAAAAAAAAGTTAGATTTTAATATCAGTGACTTATTAGAAAAGATTATGAAATATTATCAAAGAAATTTAAATAAGGATATTTTAGACTATCTCTCACAAAGGGGGATAGATAGTTCTTCAGTAGAAAAATTTAGCATTGGATATAGTGGAGAAAATAAGGAGTTTATAGAGTTTTTATTTAAGGAAAATATGCCTTTTGATAAACTCCTTGAGTATGGAATAATTGGCAAAAACACTAATGGATATTATGCTAAGTTTAATTCAAGGATAATGTTTCCCATACATTCACCAAGTGGTAAAGTAGTAGGCTTTGGTGGGAGAATCTTAAATGGTAATATTGCAAAATATATAAATTCACAGCAAAGCAAAGTTTTTAATAAATCTCAACTTCTGTATGGTTATAATCTTGCAAAGGAATCTATTTTTAAAGAAAAGAAAGTAATTATAACAGAAGGTTATATTGATGTTATTATGTTATTTCAAGGAGGTTTTTCTAATAGCGTTGCAACACTTGGCACAGCCCTTACAAAAGAGCACTTACCACTTCTTAGCAAAGGAGATATTGATATTTTATTATGCTATGATGGCGATAAAGCAGGAATTGAAGCAGCATTTAGAGCATCAATTTTGCTTGCTAATAAAAATGGTGGTGTGGTGATATTTGATGATGGCAAAGACCCAGCTGATATTGTAAAAGAGGGTAATATTTCATATTTATTAAAGCTATTAAATAAGCCAATTCCCTTTATTGAATTTATCATTAAACATATTTCAAATAAATATAATTTATTAATACCTTTGCAAAAAGAAAAAGCATTAAATGAGGTTTTAGTATTTTTTAAAAATCTCTCTCCTTTACTAAGAGATGAATATAGAGGTTTTATTTCAAATACATTTCAAATATCTCCATATCTGCTGGATATAAATATTAAAGATATTCCTAAAGTTATAAAACAAAACAAAGTTTCTAAAGAGATAGTAGAAGAGGTTTTAATAAAGTCTATGTTAGATGATAGCTCTCTATTTGAGTTAAGCTTAGAATATTTAAACCCTAGTATTTTTAGTAATAAAAAAGAAGCATATTTAGCTTTATTAAGAGGGGATTTAAAACATAATGAATTAATTGGAATTAATATAAATAATGATATACCATCTTTAAGTATGAATGATTTTAAAGAACAAATGCGTATTTTTATAATGAATTTTTACAAGAAAAAATTAATTTTAATAAGGCAAAATAAAAGTCTAAGTTATGATGAAAAAATATCTTTTGCAAGAGATATACAAAATAAAATTAATATTTTGCAAAGTGGCATTTTAGTTAGAGTAGAGTAGTTAAAGACAAAAAATTAATATATAATTGTTGAGGTAATAGATTTGGTTAAAAAATATATACTAAATATATTATTGTTTAATATATTTAGTATTAATGTATATGCGATGAGTTTCAAAAACTCCATTGAGCTTTATGGAGATATTTTTCAGTTTCTTCCTGCATTTGTTGGTGTGTATTCACTAGCTAGAGAGGATTATATTGGTTTGGGATATTTGGCTATTTCTACAAGTGGCACTCTTGCTACAACTTTTGCTATTAAATATAGCTTTGTTGCTATCTCAAAAAAGCACCAAAACTCTGCATCAATCTCTCGCCGTCCAAATAATGGAGCATATGATGGCTTCCCCTCGGGACATACATCATCAGCTTTTGTGGCAGCAGGATTCGCACAGAAGAGATATGGTTCTAATGTAGGAGTTCCTATTAGCATTCTTGCTACCTTTGTTGGAGCTTCAAGGGTGATAGCAGAAAAGCATACTATCGCACAAGTCTTAGCAGGGGCTATTATAGGATATATATTTGGATATTTTATTACAGAGAAATTAGAGTATAATCTATCTATTAGTTTGGCTTTAGATTCTAATAATTTTCATAATAAAAATATCTATAAACTAAATTTTTCATATAGATTTTAAGGGAGGGTAAATGTATCAAAAATTTATTAATTCTAGCTTTTATGAGGTGCTACATAGCTTTTTTAAGCAAGAAAATTTCAAAAAATTCTTTTTTATTAGCGTTGGAATCTATATAATAGCCTTATTTGCTCTCTTTCGTGGTAATATCTACTACATAGATGATTGGAACTCTAGCATTAGTAATACAAGCTGGGATCATTTTAGTCGCTTTTTAATGACTATAATACTCAATAAAATAGCAAGTGTCTTTAAAACTACAACGGATTTGTCGCCACTAACACAGATTTTTAGTGTCTGCTTTATATCTTTGAGCGCAATGATACTGCTTTATATCATACGCAAGAGGTTTGATACTCTTGGCATTTTAGCTGCTATTCCACTAGGGTTAAGCCCTCATTTCTTAGAGAATCTATCTTATAAATATGACTCTCTTGGAATGGGAATGTCCCTATTCCTTGCGATAGTGCCATTTTTGTTTAAAGAGAGGGGAATTTTATTTTTTATCTCTAGCATTATTTGCCTACTTTTAATGTATATGACTTATCAAGCAAGCAATGGAATCTATATTGTTTTATCACTATATTTTGCAATTAGCCTGTATTTTTTAGAGGATAGAGACCTAAAGCAGAGCTTAAAATTCTTACTCAATGCTGGCTTAAGCTTTGTGCTTGCAAGCGTGATTTATAAGAAATTTATTGTTATTCCTGTGGATAATTATGTATCAGATTCTATGCTTACACTAAGAGATTTGTTTATGGGGGGGGGGTTTGAGAATATTAAAAGATATGTAGTATCATTATTTAATGATTTAAAGAAACTGCCCTATTTTCAGCTCTCCTTTGTTGTTGATATATTTTTTATAGGCTCTTTTGTAATAAAATCTAGACGCAACAAAATCCTCTCATTCTTTGCCTGCGTGATTTTTGTATCACTTGGGTTTTGCCTCTCTTATGGAATCTACTTTGTTTTACAAAAGCCCTTATTTGAGCCTCGTGCATTTATTGGCTTTGGCGTTTTTGTAGGGACTATTTGCATAGCTAGTGTCTCGCTTTTAGAGAGTTTTAAAGCCCTAAAAATTCGCATTTTACATTATCTATCCTGCATTATAGTTGTGATTATGAGCTATTCTCTCATAGCCTTTGCCACTGCTTATGGTAATGCTATCACAAAGCAAAATGAATACATTATGTTTCGCTCTGAACTCTTATTGCGAGATTTAATAAATATTATCCCAAAGGATAAAAAGGCTAGTATTATCCTAGAGGGTTCTATTGGCTTAGCTAAGCCTACTAATCATTTTGTAGGGAAATATGGAGGCATTGGGAGGCTCATTCCGCCTATAATGATGAATGCACCTACTTGGTATTGGAGTTATGCCCCTCTAAGGCATCTTAAGTCTCCTTATGGAAACTTTCTCTCTCAAAGTTGCAAAGACAAGCCAAGTGATTCTAAGCTTGTTTTTGAAAATGTCTATCATAGTATAGAGGCTGCAGGAGATTGCTATGTGGTTATACTACGGAGTGTAGATAATTAATAGCTTTTAGTATTAATTTTATTTTTTGGCTTTTCCTGCAATTATAAATCTTAAGGCATTTAGTTTTATAAAACCCTCTGCGTCATTTTGATTATATACGGAATCTTCTTCAAATGTAGAATAAGCTACATTAAATAATGAATTTTTAGATTCTCTTCCTAATATTATTACATTTCCTTTATATAATTGTAATTTCACTATTCCATTTACTTTTTCTTGCGTTTTATCTATAAGTGCTTGGAGAGCTTCTCTTTCATTACTAAACCAATATCCATTATATATTAGACTTGCATATTTTGGCATTATCTCATCTTTTAAATGTGCTTCTTCTCTATCTAGTGTTAGAGATTCTATTGCACGATGTGCTTTTAGGTATATTGTCCCCCCGGGCGTTTCATAACAGCCACGAGATTTCATACCAACATATCTATTTTCTACTAAATCAAGCCTACCAATTCCATTCTTGCTACCCAATTCATTTAATTTTGCCCAAAAATTTGCAGGGCTAAGAGGATTATTGTTGATTGCAATTCCATCACCATTTTTAAATTCTATTGTAATAATTTCTGGCTCATTTGGAGCGTCTATTGGAGATTTAGTCCATCTCCACATATCTTCATTTGGAGCTACATTGGGATCTTCTAATATCTTTCCTTCATAACTTATATGTAGTAAATTTGCGTCCATTGAATAGGGCGATTCATTTTTCTTTCTCTCAATTGAAATTCCATTAGATTCTGCGTATTTTAGGAGCTTTTCCCTGCTATTTAAATCCCACTCTCTCCAAGGTGCAATAATCTTTATATTTGGATTTAGTGCATAAGCACCTAACTCAAATCGCACTTGATCATTCCCTTTGCCTGTGGCTCCGTGTGATATTGCATCAGCCCCCATTTGGCATGCTATTTCAATTAAATGCTTTGCAATTAATGGTCTAGCTATACTAGTGCCAAGTAGATATTCGCCCTCATAAATTGTATTTGCTCTAAACATAGGAAATACAAAGTCTTTTATAAACTCTTCTTTTAAATCTTTGATAAAAATATTTTTTTCTTTTATACCAAGCTTTAATGCCTTTTCTTTAGCGGGAGCTACTTCCTCACCTTGCCCAATATCTGCTGTAAAGGTAATTACTTCACATTTATATCTATCTCCAAGCCATTTTAAAATAACACTTGTATCAAGCCCACCACTATAAGCCAAAACTACTTTTTTAATTTTATTTTTTATCATAAGCAACCCTCATTGAGTTAAATTTAAACTTTGATTTTATCAATTTATTTATAAAAAAATAGCTTTAGATTATAAGGTAAAGATTAAAAAATTAATGATTTTTAATCTTTTATAACACTGCATTTATAGGCTAGAATCCCAAATATATTTAATATAATAGCAACAAATAGAATAATAATTATAGCCTCATTAAATTCACCAAAATAATCATTACAGAATCCAATAATAAATGGTCCGCTAGATGCTATAAGATAGCCAAATCCTTGAGCCATTGATGATAACTTAGCTGCTATTGGTGTGGTTTGTGCCTTAATTGTGATAAATAAAAGTGCTATTCCAAATACCCCTCCCATTGGAATTCCAAGTGCAATAGCACTAATATAAAGTATTATTTCATTATTTCCTATTAGTAATATTCCATAGCCAAGTATATATAGTATACATAAAAATGCCATATAAAAAACTCTATACTTTTCTCTTAAATATCCAAAAATAAGAGGACCAAAAAGTGATACAGGAGTGGCAACAAATTGAGATAAAAGCAATATATTAGAACCATATTCTTGAGAGTATCCCTTAGAGGCAATAATGCTTGCATACCACGCAAATGTGCTATATGCCATAAAGCTTTGAAGCCCCATAAAAATAGTTATTTTCCAAGCACTACTAGATAGAAAAAGATTTTTATTTGTTTTTACTTTATTTTTTCCCCTAAGGATTCTGTGATTTTTAATTTGTGGAGTATATAAAATTAGTGCAATTATACCAAAAATCACACAAAGTGCCATAGCATTTTTTAGCCCAAATATTTTTACTAATGGTAGTGCAATCCATATTCCAAGTATTGATGATATGTTTAGTGTCAAAGAATATAGGCTCATCATAGAGGTTGTTTTTCTTGGAAATTTTTCTTTTACAAAGCTAGGTAAAAGCACATTTGCTATGGATATTCCACTTCCAAGTAACGCCATTCCTGCAAATAACCCAATTAGTCCTAAATAACTTCTTGTTAATATACCAATAGTAATTAAACATAATGCTATTAGCATTGCTTTTTTGCTAGAAAAATACCCAACTATAAAAGATATACTACCAAATAATATAATTGGTATTGAGGTTAAAAACCCAGCTAATGATGAACTAATAGCATAATGTGATTTTATATCTTCAATAATTGGTCCTAGTGAAGTTATAGGCATTCTTAGATTAATTGCAATAGAAATTAATATTAAAGCATTAAGCCAAAATAATGAATTTTTAGTTAACATGGTTTTCTCTCTAGCATTTGTTCTTTTAAGGATATGTCTTCTTTGAAATCAGTTTCAAAATTACTTTCTTTATCTATAATTATAAGTTATATTTTTTAGTTTTAGCATCAAGCTTTTTTGATATTTTCAAAATTTATATTTTAGATTCTGTAATTCTTCTATATTATTTTTAAAAATTTAGGATTTTTGCAAAAATAAGTTATTTTGCATTTTTATTTTAATAAACAAGCCCACTAAAATAATTAACATGATTAATAAAATTACAATGATTCCTTATAACATACCATTTTGCCTTAGTAAAAAATCAATTTATGTTATGTTTGATTATACTGTATTTTTGGTAAATTTATGTTTGTATTGTATAATTACATATTCTAAAATCTTAAATTATAAAAAGTGATTGAAATATGGAAAACTTAGCAAAAATAGACCAAATAACAAGCTTACATAAGAATAATGAACTTCAGCTATTATGCTTTAGATTGGATAAAGATGGTGATTTGTATGCTACTAATGTATTTAAGATTCGTGAGGTTATAAAATATGATGGTGAAATTACCAAAATAAATTATGATAGAAGCTCTTTACTTGAGGGGTTAATAACAATTAGAGATTTAACAATTCCTTTAATTGATATGAAGAAATGGTTTTATTATGATACTAGAAATAAAGACAAGGATTTATCTTCTCATATTATTAAAAACAATAATTTATATAATGGTGATATTGTTATGATTTGTGATTTTAGTAGATGGACTATTGGTGTTAGAATCTACGAGGCAGATAGAATCTTAAATAAAAAATGGACAGAAATAGAACAAAGCTCTGGTATTGTTGGAAGCTCTAATAATAATAAACTAGTTGGAAGAACAAGATATTTTGATGAGCAGTTAGTGCAAATAGTTGATATTGAAAAAATGCTTGTAGATGTTTTCCCTTGGATTGATGAAGAAAAAGAAGAAGAGTTAAAGAAGATCAAAAAAATAAGCTCTAGAAAAATAATTTTAATGGCAGATGATAGCCCTGTGGTATTAAAAACAATGCAACTTATTTTAGATAAGCTTGGTGTAGAACATAATGATTTTATTAATGGCAAAAAATTACTAGATTATTTATTTAGTAGCGAAGTGGATATTTCTAATATTGGTATGATTATTACAGACTTAGAAATGCCAGAAACTTCAGGTTTTGAAGTTATAAAGCAAGTGAAGGCAAATCCAAAAACATCGCATATTCCTATTGTTGTAAATTCTTCAATGAGTGGAAGTAGTAATGAAGAAATGGCAATGTCTTTAAATGCTAATGAATTTATTTCAAAATCAAATCCACTTGAAGTGGAAGCCTGTGTGAATAAATATTTATGAAACAGATATTAATTAGGTATAGCAATTTTTTAATTCTTTTAGTTTGTGTTGGAATCTTTTTTTTAACATTTGATAGTAAGAAGCTAAGCACAAATGTGCTTGATTTATTTCCTAAGGTTGAACAGAGGGATTTAATAGATATTCATCTAGAGCTAGAAGCTCAAAATCAGCTACTACTTTATACCAAGGATTCTGTTAAAGAGCTAGAATCTTTACCAAATGTTAATAGTTTGGTTAAGTTAAAAGATAATATTTACATGTTGTTTTTTTCAAAAAATGTAAGTGTAGAGGATTTTTATAATGATTTTATTAAAGTGGTAGATAAAATTCCTGATATAAGGTATTTTTCTGCAGATATTTTAAGGGTTGAAAATAGTAATGCAATCTTTAGTGATGTTAATTTAATAATGATATGCTCTGTTATATTTTTGATTATTTTATATGTATTTATTTTACGAATCCATTTTTTATCTCTAAATACAATAGTTACTATTATTTCAGCTAATTTACTTGGAATCTCGGTAATTACTACATTTTATGATAATGTAAATATTATGTCTCTTAATTTTGGTGTGGCAATAGGTAATTTAGCTATTGATTATATGCTACATCATCATTTTTTTAGAATGTATATGCATCGTTTTAAATTCAATAAATCTGTGTTTTATGGGTTTATTACTACATTTATAGGTTTTTTTATTTGTCTTTTTATTCCATTTCCACTTTTATCGCAACTTTCAGTTTATGCAATGGTTTGTTTGTTGGTATCTTATATTTCATTTGGTTTTATATACCAAATAATAGGCTTTAAAAGACCTATGTTTTACAAAAATATTAGAAAATTAAGAAAACCATTGATTGGTAATAATCTTATTTTGATTTTATCAGTAGTTTTTCTTTTAATAAGTATAGGAAATATGAATTTAGATTATAATTTAGAAAAACTAGATTATAACAATAAGAAGCGTATAGCAGACCAAGAGTTTTTCAAGCAAGAGTTAGGAGATAGCAAACAAGTTTTATTAAAAGGTAATTCTAAAGAAGATTTAAGCACTAAAGCAATAGAGATTGCAAAAGTAGCACAAATAAAATCTGATATTAGAAATCTTAATATTGTAGAAAAAAATGGTGTATTTTATGCCAAAATTAGCCTAGATAGCGTAGATTCTATAAAAAATTTTGATTTTGTTGATGTTCGCAGTGTGAAAGAATTGAGCGATGAAATAACAAATGGAATCTATAAACCAATGCTAGTAGTTCTAAGCATAGTGATTATTGTAATGATTGTAATTGTGTTATTAATTACCCGCTCTTTAATTAGCTTTTCATATACTATTGCACCTCTTGGGATAATATTTTTATATTTTCTAACTACAAAAGTAAATATTATGCACTTATTTTCTTTATTAATTGTGGTTGTTTCAAGCATTGATTATGGAATATATGTTCAAAAAGAAGGAGAAAATATCCGCACACTTCATGCAATAATATTTTCAGCACTAACTACTATTGCTGGGTTTGGTTTTCTTTCATTTAGTAACATTTTGGCACTAAAATCATTTGGACTTACCATTAGTATTGGCGTAATTACAATATTATTACTACTTTTATTCCAAAAACGAAGTATGCAAAAAGGAGTATAATTTGCTGCAAACTATCAATTTAACGATGACTTACCCAACAAAAAAGCTTTTTGAAAATATTAATTTAAAATTAGATAGAAATAAGCGATATGGGCTTATTGGTGCAAACGGTGCAGGAAAATCTACATTTTTAAAGATTTTAAGCAAAGAATTAGAAGCTAGTAGCGGCGAAATTGTAGTTGAAAATGGATTAAAGATTGGAATCTTAAAGCAAGACCAATATGCCTATGAGGATTTAAGCCTTTTTGATGCTGTTTTATCAGGTAATGCTAGGTTGTATGAGGCAGTAAAAAGGAAAAATTATCTTTATGAAAATGCTGATCTTAGTGATGAGAGTATAAATGATGAGCTAGCAAATTTAGAAATAATATGTGCTGAAGAAGATCCTATGTATGAATATGATACAAATATTACAAAGATTTTAGAAGAGCTAGGGTTTGATAGCTCATTGCATAATAATTTAATGAAAACAATTACAGGTGGCGATAAATTTAAAATTCTTCTAGCTCAAGTATTATTTCCAAAGCCAGATATTTTATTCTTAGATGAACCTACAAACAATCTTGATTTAAAATCAATTTCTTGGCTTGAAGATAATTTAAAACATTATGAGGGAACAATGGTTATAATTAGCCACGATAGGCATTTTTTAAATGAAGTTTGCACTCATATTTTAGATTTAGACTTTTGCACTATTAGAGAGTTTAGTGGAAATTATGATAGTTGGTATATTGCTTCAAACATTATTGCAAAACAGCAAGAATTAGAACGAAATAAAAAGCTAAAAGAAAAAGAGGAATTAGAAAAATTTATTAGGAGATTTTCAGCTAACGCATCTAAGGCAAAACAGGCTACATCAAGACAAAAACAGCTTGAAAAATTAAATATAGAACAAATCAAAGTTTCAAGCAGAAGAGACCCTAGCATAGTTTTTAAAGCAAAAAGAGATATTGGGAATGAAGTGTTAGATTGTGAGAATTTAAGCAAAAAATATGCTGATAAACTTATTTTTAAGAATATAAGCTTAAAGATTTTACCCGGTGATAAAATTGCACTTATTGGTGCAAATGGTGTTGGTAAAAGCACGCTTTGTAATATCATCACAGAGACAATATCCCCAGATAGTGGTAGCGTTAAGCTAGGAGCTACTATTTTCAAGGGTTATTTTCCTCAAAATATTGCAGATGAAATAAAAGGAGATATAACTCTTTATGAGTGGTTAAGAGGTTTTGATAAAAAGATTGATAGCACAGAGATTAGAAATGCACTAGGAAGAATGCTTTTTAGTGGAGAGGAGCAAGAAAAAAGTTTAGATAATCTAAGCGGTGGAGAAAAACATAGAATGTATCTATCAAAATTAATGCTAGAGGGTGGGAACTTCTTAATTTTAGATGAACCTACAAATCACCTTGATTTAGAGGCTATTATTGCACTTGGTGAGGCTTTGTATAATTTTAAAGGTAATGTTTTGTGCGTTAGCCACGATAGAGAATTAATTGATGCTTATGCAAATAGAATAATAGAGCTAGTTTATAGTGAAGATGGTGCTAAGATGATTGATTTTAGAGGAAGCTATGAAGAATATTTAGATAGTAGGGAGGTTTAAATTTACTAGCTTAATAGAAATTAAAAATATAGTTTTATTATAAATAGGAGATTAAGATAAAAGGCTTAAATAAGATAATATGACGACACATGTATTTATTGTAGATGCTATAATCTTTAAATATCACTTAGAGTATATGTTTGTTGGAACAGGTATGAAAGAAGTGAATGTTGATTTTAATAACAACAAAGTAACACGACTAAAACCAGAAAATACTATTTTGGGTATGATTGCGGATTTTTAGGGTTAAAATTGGAGATTTAATTATTTTTTACTTGCAACAGAATCTTAAATTGGAAATTAAAGAGGGAAAATTTTTTGGTGTGTTTAGGGTAAAAGATAAATTTTTCTTTGATAATAATGATGAACAACAATATCTTAAACAAGAACTTAACAAGTCTCTTATTTTTAGATGTTTAATTGAGCCAGAAATAGTTTATAGTAATGGCGTTAGCGAATGGGAAGCATTAGATGAAATTAAAGCGATACATTCTCCTAATCAAATGCTATGGAGTCTTATTTATCGTAAATTAAAAGGCAATCGTGGTAACACGATGATTACTATTTATGAGAGCGAAAGGCTCATTGCACTAATCAGAGATAAAAATTCTAAACAAAATATCAATGGAGATAATTTTAGCTTTAATTTAAAAAGTCAAAAAATTATTCCTATTTTTACTAATTATATTTATAGTGGTAGGCAGGAACAATTAAATATTTTACCTAGATTAATTTATAAACATTCAAATAATAATCAATTTGAATCACATTTACAAGCTTATATTTTGCAATTTGTTTATCAAACTCATTTATTTGGAATCTTGCAAAATCAGATGATTGAATGGTTGGGAAATGAGGTAAGTTGTGGTGTTGGAATGCAACGCATTGATATTATGCTATCCATTGGTGGAAATCCAAGAAAAATTATCCCCATAGAGTTAAAATCAACATGCGTTTATGCTGATATTTTAAAACAAATTCAACGATATATTGATTGGTTAGAACAATATTATATTCCAAATCGTCCATCAGACATTCAACCAATGGTAATTTGTAGAGAAATTGATAAAGATTCTATTTTCTATCAAGACTTTTATAAACAAGTGCAAATATTTAATAAAGAAAATAATATTTTGCCATTAATATATGTAGAATTTAAAATTCAAAATAATTCCATAAACTTTAATAAAATATTTTGATGAATTATATTGGTTCAAAGTTCAAACTCTCCTCTTTTTTGCAAGCCAATATAGAATCTACTTTGAAAGATGCTAGGGCAAAACCTTTGAAAGAGAGTGTGTTTTGTGATATTTTTGCAGGAAGTGGGGTTGTAGGGAAGCTCTTTAAAAACACAACAAAACAAATTATTTCTAATGACAAAGAATATTATAGTTTTGTGTTAAATCAAAATTATATTGCTAATCACAGAAAAATTAAAGGGATAGAATCTCTATTTAAAGAATTGCAAGATGACAAATTAACACCTCCAATTGAGGGCAAAATCTATCAGAATTATTGTATGGGAGTAGAGCGATTTTTAGATTCTAATCATAATTTAAAATCTAATCTCTATAAAAGACAATATTTTAGTGATTATAACGGGGCAAAAATTGATTCAATTCGCCAAAAAATAGAACAATGGAAAAGAGAAAATAAAATCTCACCACAAGCTTATTTTCATCTTCTTGCATCACTCTTAGAATCTGCTGATAAGGTAGCAAATACTGCTTCAGTCTATGGAGCATTTTTAAAGCATCTTAAAAAATCAGCCCAAAAAAAGCTTATTCTTACTCCTGCATTTTTTGATTGCAACACGCATTCCAATCAAGTTTTTAATGAAGATTCTAATATACTCATTAAAAAAATTAAAGGTAATATTCTCTATCTTGACCCTCCTTATAATAATAGAGAATATGGAGCAAACTATCATTTACTTAATACCATTGCCCTCTATGATGATTTTATACCCAAAGGTAAAACAGGCTTACGAGCATATACAAAAAGCACTTATTGTAAGAAAAATGAAGTTGCCAAAAGTTTAGAATCTCTTATCCAAAATGCAAATTTTGAATGGATATTTTTAAGCTATAATGATGAGGGGTTGTTGAGTTTAGAGCAGATTGAAAATATATTTAGTAAATATGGGAAATATTCTTTTGTTACACAAAAATACCAGCGTTTCAAAGCCGATTCTAAAAGAATTCAAAAGCAAGATTCTACATTAGAATATCTGCATATTTTAAGAAAGTAAAACTTATCTTTTGGGTTTTTTAAAACCCAAAAGATAAAATTATTTATTAATTAATGTTTTGATGTATTGATCTGCTAGGTAAAGTCCGTGGCTTTGGTCTCCTATTAGCTTAATCTTATCAACAATTCCTCTAAAAAGGGATTCTTCTTCATGCTGTTCAGATACATACCATTGCAAGAAATTAAATGTAGAGTAATCTTTTTTATTAAATGTAAAATCTACAAGGTTATTTATTGATTGTGTTACAGAAATTTCGTGTTTATAAGTCTTTTCAAATACATCTAAAAGGCTACTAAAATTGCTCTCTGGTTTTTCAATACTTTGGATCATAACTTGAGAATCCGTTTCATTTAAATAAGTTATTAGTTTTTTTGCGTGCCCACTTTCCTCTTCTGCGTGTTGAGATAAAAATTCTCCAGCACCATCAAATCTATTTTTAAAGCACCATCCACTCATACTTAAATATAAATTTGCTGCAAACATTTCCTTTGCAACTTGATCATTTAATAAATCTATGACTTCATTTGATAACATATTTTCTCCTTATTTTTTGTATTGTAATTATATATTATTTTGTTAAAAGATAAGGGTTTTATTGCCTTCATCTTTTTGTTTTATTAAAATTTTTTCTTATTTACATCTTCTAATATTTCATTAGCAATGTTATTAACTATTTTTGTAATATCATTAGTTTCTTTAGCAATATTCGCATTTTCATTTGTATCATCATCTAATTGTCCCACAGATTCATTGATTTGTGAAACATTTTTTGTTTGTTCTTTTATAGATTCTGATATATCATTGACACTTTGAACTAATAAATTAGCATTTGCTTCAATTTCTCCTAATGATTTTTGAGTTCTCTCTGCTAGTTTTCTAACTTCATCTGCCACTACCGCAAATCCTCTTCCATGCTCTCCTGCTCTTGCCGCTTCAATAGCAGCATTGAGTGCTAAGAGATTGGTTTGATCTGCAATATCTCTAATAATTCCAATAACATTTTTTATGTCTTCGGCTTGTTTAGTTACCTCTATTGTCCTATCTGTTATATCTTGCATTGAGTTTGCAATGCTATTCACTGCTAAAGAGGTATTTTCTAATGAAGAAGATTGGCTATTAGCTTTTTCTGAAAGCTTCTGCATATATTCTTGTAGTATATTACTTTGTTCATATAATTTTTTAGCAAATTTAGAAGAGGCTAAAAGCATAGTTTTAATTTCTTGTCCTAAAATGTTAGACGTTAGTTCTATTTCACCTTTGGCATTTGGAATTTCTGTCGTAAAATCAAGGTCTCTATAAGCATTAAAAACTCTATTTATTTCATTCATATTGCTGCCTATTTTATTTTGTAAAACCTCAAGCATTTTATTTAAAACATCCCTTAGTTCAATAAGCTGTGGATTAATTGGATTTTCTGAAATTCTTGAGGTAAAGCTTCCACTTTCAACTTGTTTAACAACCTCTACAACTTGTTTAACAACTAGAGAATCTTGAGCTAGAGATTGTTTTGTTTTTTCAATATTAGCATTAATTGCCATACCCATTTGTCCTAATTCATCATTGGCTCTTATTATTAAGGGTTTAACTTTAACATCTTCGTGATTTAAGAATCTAAAGAAAGAAATAATAGTATTTAACACCAAAGGAAGCCTAGAAGCAACAATTACTTTTATAAAGTAATAAACTATTGATAATACAATAATCAAAAATGCTATACATAAGATGATAATAGTAATTTGTAGAGAATGAAGTGGTGCTAAGACAGAATCTTTTGGTGCTGTTACAAGTATAGCCCAATGGCTTTCTCCACCTAGAGTTTGAAAAGATGTGATATTTGCATAGCTATCTTTTCCATTTGTTGCTACATAGTCAAAAATCCCACTTTCATGACCTTCAATGGCATGTAGAGTTTTTTCATTACCCGGTTTATCATTAACTTTTAGTATATTTTGAAGTATTAATGATGGATTTTCATGGATAGTGATAGTTCCTTTATCTGTCAATAAAGATCTTATATCTCCTTTAAACATACTAAGTTTAGGGTCTGTTATTTGTTTAGATATTTCAAGAAAATCAATAGTGTAGCCTACAATTCCAACTAATTGTTTTTTATTATTAAAAATAGGCATAGCCATATTAACACCTAAAAATTCTCCATCTCCATAATTTAATTTACTAGGAGGACCAAAATATACCTTGTCTTTTTCTGTAAATTTTGCATTTTTAATGATATCTTGTATAACAGGAAGCTTAATAAGATTATCGCTAAACTGTAATACACCTATACCGCCTTGCTTATTGCTATTTTTATCATAAAGTATCATTCCAAACTTTTTATTTGAGGATAGATAAATTGGATTAATGCTTTGAGTTAAAGATGCTGGAGTGTCTAATAAATATATGAAAGTATAAGCTGCATATCCAGCACTATCAAGTACATTAGAAAGAATATTATAAATATTTCTTACATTTATATTATGTTCACTATCATCTTGATACATTCCGTTTAATGTTAATGCAACTCCTTTAGTAAGGACAACAGACTCATTTAATATCCCCTCCATAGAATTGGCATACATTTTACCCGCATTTAAAATAATATTTTTGGAGCTTTCCTCCATATTCGTTTTAACTTTATTTGAAATAATAAAAACAAGAATTATCATTCCAATAATAATTGTAATTCCAATAGAAACAATAAGTTTCATTCCAATATTTAATCTACCATTCATTTTTTATCCTTAAAGCTTTGTTGAAAATTGAAAGTTGAAATATAGAAAAATAAATTGAGATTATATCAAAATATCAATCGATATTTTATTTTAAGTAATCAGTTTATAATCAATTTTTTATATAATCATAAAATCAAGTTTCTATGAAGTTTTGTAAAATTTTTTTACCATATTGACTAAGTATAGATTCTGGGTGAAATTGAATGCCATATATATTATATTTTTTATGTTTTAAAGCCATTATAATACCCTCTTTGCTTTTTGCTATAACTTTACATTTTTTTGGCATTTTTGAGACAAATAGCGAGTTATATAATCCTACTTTAAATCCTTGTTTTAGACCTCTAAATAATATATTTTTCTTAAAATATAGTCTAGTTGTTTTGCCATGTTTTGGGTATTTTAATTTTGAGATTTGTCCTCCAAAATAATAAGCAATACATTGATGTCCTAAACAGATTCCTAAAATTTTTTTATTTTTTTTAAAAAAATCTAAAGCTTTAAGGGTTTGAGGAAAGTCTCTAGGAGAGTTAGGACCCGGAGATAACAAAAGATGAGTAAAATTATATTTCTCAATATCTTTTGCATCATTAAAGCTATCACTTTTAATTGCCTCTACATCTAACCCAAGTTCTTTAAGATATAAGATTATTGTATATGTAAATGAATCATAATGGTCTATTACTAGTATTTTCATTTTATGCTATTTTTTTAAGTTTCTTTAATTTTATTTACTTTGATTTTTGCTTTCTTTAATTTTACTTCTTGCAAACCACGCACAGAGTTAATTGTAAAAATTTTATCTGCATTTTTTAAATCATCTCTAAAAAGTATTTTTTCTTCAATTAAATTTATATTTAATAAAAATTGTCTATAAATTCCATTTAACATGGCACAATTAATATGTGGTGTATAAAACTTTTGTCCATATTGTAAGATTAAATTACTCCTTGAACCCTCACATAATTCTTCTCTTTCATTAAAAAATGCTATATCATAGCATAAACTATCTTGCCATTTTTTACTCTCTTTTTTATAAACCCCTCTATTTGTGCTTTTATGGAATACTAAATCATCAGTTATAAGTGGCTTTGATGAAAGCTCTAAAACCTTATTTTTTATTGGTTTAATTTTAGTAAAACAAAAATTATAATCCCCATTTTTATGCAAAATGAGCTTTGCTATGCCCTCTTTGTGTTTTAATTTTAGATTATCAAAAAAGCTATGTTTTTCTCTAAAAAGTTTTTTATTTAAAGATTCTAAGTTCATTCCTATAAATTCAGCATAGTTTCTATTAATATTTAAAAAACCCTCAAAATCTTTTTTAACCCTTTTAGTTTTAAATCCTAGTTTCTTTGCGCTTATTAACAAACGCTCTAAATGTTCTTTAAAAAATAAAATCTTAAAATCTCTTATAAACATTGTTTCAAATAATTCTATTTTGCTGGATTCTAAAAACTTTGCTTTTAATTTAAGCTCTCTAAATTCATCTCTTAGGTTAGAATCCCAAATTAACCCACTTCCAACCCCATAATTAAAAGATTTTTCACTACATTTACGCCACAATGTCCTAATGCCAACACTAAAAATACTTTTATTAGAATCTATCACACCTATTGCTCCACAATATATTTCACGCTTTTTTTGTTCTAAAATGGATAATAGATTGATAGTTTCTTTTTTAGGCACACCTGTAATAGAGCCACAAGGGAATAGGGCTATAAAAATATCCATTAAATTAGTTTTTTCCTTTAAGATTCCACTCACATTAGAAACCATTTGATGCAATGTAGGATATGTTTTTATACTAAATAATTTTGAAGTCTTTAATGTATGAGGTTTAATGATACGAGATAAATCATTCCTTAATAAATCTACAATCATTACATTTTCACTTAAATTTTTACTATCTTTTTTTAAAAAAATTTTATTTTTTTTGTCTTTTTTTAAATTTTTATCTCTCTTAATAGTGCCTTTCATAGGCTGTGTAGTAATTTTTATACCATCTTTTGTAGCGTATGTTTTAAAAAACAATTCTGGTGAAAAAGAAAGGATTTCAATGTATCTATTATGTAAAAATGCTTTAAATTTTGTATTTTGGTTATTGGATAGCAAATGGAAAAGTCTAAAAGAGCTAACATTTGTTTGGAATTTAATTTTTTGAGTTAAATTTGCTTGATAGCTTTTTCCTTTAGCAATAGCTTTTTTAATGGATTTAAAATTTTTATAATAGAGTTTTTTATCAAGCTTTTTTGTGAATATTGGATAAAATCGTATATGTTTAGTTGTAGTTTTTGGAATGGGCTTTTTCTTCTTAAAGCCTGCAAAGAATAAATAAGGTTCATTGCTGGTTAATGCTGCATTATTAATATATTGATAAAATTCATAATAAATATATCCTACAAAGAAAAGATTTTTTTTGTTTTTTTCTATAAAATTAAAAGTCTCTTTTGCCTGTGATAAATTATAGGCATATAATTCGCATTCTTTTTGATAATATAAATAATCACCAAAGATTCCATAATCACTAGATATTAAGTTTTCTTTTGTGGCATCAATATTTTTAGTAGGCATTTTTATCCTTAAATTGTTTAGCAAATAAAATTTGGTTTATATAGCTATTAAACTTATATTTAAGTTAAATTTAGTATTTTTTATCTTGACTTAGACTAAGTGTTATCACTTATAATATATTTTTATTTAAAAATAAAGGAGATAAAAATGTCAAAAAGATTGTTTAAAACTGCTACATTGCTAGCAACTATGGCAAGTTCCTTATTAGCTCAAGAGGTTATTAAGGAAGGAAGTTTAGGAGAGTTTAAGGGAGATTCTAAATATTTTAGTGGTAATGTAAAAGTTAAAATGCTTTTTAAAAGTGATTCTTATCGTCCATTTAGTGGAGCGTTGGTAGAATTTAGCCCAAAGGCTAGAAGTGCTTGGCACAAACATCCAGCAGGACAAACACTCATAGTAACTCAAGGGGTTATTTATACAGGCACAGAAAATGGTATAACACAAATTGCTAAAAAAGGTGATGTCATAACTTGTCCCCCTGAAGTTAAGCATTGGCACGGAGCAGGTGTGAATCAAAGTGGGGCTCATATCGCACTTACAGGTGAAAAAGATGGACAAAATGTAACTTGGCTTGAAAAACTAAGCGATGAAGAATATGAAGATTTTGTTAAAAAAGTAAAGCCTGATATGTAAAAGATTGTAAGTCTTGACAAATACTAACTATCAAGTTTTATAATTCCTATTTTAAAATGAAACTTTTAGAATCTAAAATAGAATCTAAATAGGTATTCTTTTAGTTAAAGCCCTGAAGTAAGTAGGACTTTAATTAGTGTGTGAGTCTTATACAAAATATTCTATAAGGGAAAAACACAAAAAATGAGAAAGAAAAGATATGTAAAAAATAAAATATACCAAAGGAAGCATATCACAAGAAAAACCTATAAAAATAAAAAATACAAAAAAGGGGATATTATGCAAAGGAGAGAATTTATTAAAACTTCTAGTGCGATAGCGGGGGCTTTGTCTGCGTTTGGAGTAAGCCCATTGCTAACTAATAATCTAAGAGCTAATGATTTAAAAGCTAATAACATAAAGACAAATAATCCTAAACAACCCACAAGCACTACAAAAAATACCACCAAGCTCCCCGCTCGCAAGCTTGGTGCAAGTGGTATCTATGTTTCTGCGATGGGCTTGGGCTGTATGGGAATGAGTGCTAATCACGGACCAGCAAGGGATAAGAAAGATATGATAAATCTTATAGCTAAAGCCATTGATTTGGGGATAAATTTCTTTGATACTGCTGAAATCTATGGACCCTATACCAATGAGATATTATTAGGAGAAGCCCTCAAGCCTTATAGAAAGCAGGTTATTTTAGGCACGAAATTTGGGCTTTACTACCCTTTTGGTAAGCAAATGCAAGATTCTAAACCTAAATCAATACTAAGGGCAATCGATGCGTCATTAAAGCGATTGCAAAGCGATTATATCGATATTTACACCCAACACAGAGTGGATATAGACACGCCTATCGAGGAAGTCGCAGACTTGATGGGTGGGCTTATAAAGCAGGGCAAGATTAGGGCGTGGGGGCTTAGTGAACCAAGTGCTAAAACACTTGCAAAAGCTCATAAAGTCTGTCCTGTGAGTGCGGTTCAAAGCCAATATTCTATGGCGTTTCGTGAGCCAGAAGAAAATGGTATTTTTGATACTTGCAAGAAAGAGGGCATTGCTTTTGTGGCTTATAGTCCGCTTGATAGGGGCTTTCTCACAGGGAAAATGAATAAAAACACTACTTTTCACCCCACCCTTGATATGCGTAGTAACTTCCCTAGATATACGCCAGAGGCACTTGAGGCTAATCAGAGTATCATTAGATTTATCGCTTCTATCGCACAAAGCAAAAAGATTGAGGGTAAGCCTGCCACGATAGCACAGGTAGCTTTAGCGTGGATACTCTCTTACAAGTCTTTTACTATCCCTATCCCAGAGACGACTAAAATGCCACATTTGATAGAGAATCTAGGTGCTTTATCTTTGCACTTTAGCAAAGATGAAATGAAAGCTATCAATCAAGAGCTCTCAACCATTAAGCTTGTAGGTGAGCGTTATGCCCCAAATAGCGATGCAGCTAAAAGCGTTGGGCTATAAAATGGTGATAATGAGAAAAATGGGAGGAGAGGGTAATGTGAATCTATTAAGATAAGGGCTTTAAGTTGCAGATTAATTTCTTATTGTTAGGGGGGGGGTGTTAAAAGGGATATTAAAATTTGTAGAGGGATTAAATAATAATTTATTAAGATAAGCCCCTTAATTAATCTTTAAAAAAGCACTCTAAAATATGGCAAAAGATTAGAGATATAATAAAAGAATGCGATAAGCAAAAAACTCTTTTTTGTGTTGAATTTTTACTTGAATCTTCTTGAATTAAATCTCCTTCATTGTATCCATTGCAAAGAATCCATTTTGTATTGAATTCCTTGCATTTAATCTCTTTTTCATTTTAAACAAGAAAGACATATCAAATGCGCAAAAATATCATAAAACACCATTAATAATAAGCAATGATTGGCAAATGTAAAAGGAGTGCCTTTAAGCGATGTATGGGATATTCCCTATAAAAGCAAAAGAAAGAGTGATGACTACCCTAAAGATATATCTTAACAATGTCAGTCAAAGAGATTGGTGCTATAATTTCAAAAACTAAAGTATAGTTTATGGATAATCTTAAAATCTTTCTTAAAAATCACAGGAGTAATCAATGATGAAAGTCATGTGAGGATTCTTGCATTTTTATCCCTTCATACAAAAAAAGAGCGAATGCTTTGTGTGTGCGATCTAGAAGAATCTTTAGAGATGATTAAATTTTACCTCTGCATATCTAAAAATCCTTAAAGATAGGCGATTTTTCTAGATGTAGAGTAGGAATGTGTTGGCTTATTATGGACTTAAGCTTGAAATGGATAACTTTTGCAAGCATTAAATGCTATCTCAAATTTATAGCTTCCACTCCCACACTTAATAGAATACATATTAAAAACGTCTAAAATTAAGATTAAAAACTAAGATTTTAAAAGTCTGTTTTTGTGTCCATCATAATGTTTTGTGAGATTTGCTAGAAACGCACTTAGATAAAAACTAAAAGCATAAAGAAATCTAAATATAAGGAAATTGAAGTATAAATAAATTAAAGTGCAGAAATCTAAGCACAAGGAAATCAAAGCATAAAGACGCTAATTATCACAAAACATATAGGCAATAAAAAGCTTCCTTAAATCATACTTTGCTATAAAGCACCCTCTATCTCCATAATTTAGTATATCAAATTCCCATAGCTCCTATTTCTTGATATTTTTAGGGTGGATATAATCTTTACTCAAAGGATTAAGCATATCTCTCCTTGTTTGTATCATCTCATCATAGATTGAGATTTTCTTCTCAAGCTTTGCCATTGCTTGATTGATAGTATCTATTTGCTGGTTCAGAGCCTGCTTTTGCTTAATGAGCATATCTTGCCTCTCCTTTGTGCTAGAAATACCCTCATTGATGAGTGAATGGTATCTTTATATCTTTGATACTCATTCTTGTATGCCTTAGACAATCAACCCAAATCACCCATTCTATGCCTTTCTTGCTAAAATATTTCATACCATTTTTGTCCTTTTATACAAGAGGAAAAAGTCCCTTTTTCGCCCAGAATCTCAAGGTATATGGCGAAATATTGGTTTGTTTTGCTACTTCTATAATCGTGTAAGCCATTGCTACTTCCTTAGCTTTAAGATAAATTTAAATGATACAAAGTGAAATTATACAATTTGATACTTTAGTATCAGTCAAGAGAAACTATCAAATCATTACAAAAAACAAGAATAATAAAGAGCAAAGAGGAGGAATAAAGGCTTAGAATGATAAAGAATGAAGAGTTAAGAATTAGATGAGAGATTGACTAAAAAGCACTTTATTTTTTGGAGCTTTAGCTGATGATGAAGCTAATTAAGCTATACTAAAAGAAATAAATACAAGCATACAATCATTATGGTTTTCACTTAAGTATTTCTTACGTTTACTGCCCCTACTTTTGCAAACACACTAACTTTATGGGATTTTCATCTAAGCCCCACTCCATTTTTACGATGATTGCATTTAGTGTTTAGTAGTGTTGAATAGCATTTAATAAGCGTTGTAGGCATAATACGAATTTCTTTTATAGGATTTACTTAATACTTCCTCATTTTATAAATATACATTATAGAGCTATACTTTTATTTCATAAAGTGAGTTAATTAAATCTCTTGCTACTTGGTTTTGTAGGGTTGTATCTAAAATTTTTATATGAAAGGATGTTTATGCAGTTTTCACATAACAAAGTTTTGCAGACTTTTTGGTCTATTTTATAGAGCTTTAGCTGTTTTTATTTTTAAATGTGTTTGCTGGGGCTACCTTAGATTTTCATCTATTTTATAAAAATACCTTAAGATGTAGAGTGTTTTTAAGTTATCTTAAGGCAATGTTTAGGTTCTATTACGCCTTTTTATTTATGCAGTATTTCTCTTTTTGCTACACTTATCAAAAACAAAATCCCACTAAGCATTAACTTTGCGTATTTGCTCACTTCTCCCTTGGTTAATCTTGTTGTGATGTTTATCACTGCCTTTAGCCTTAATTTTGCTTGGTATTATATCCTCTTTGTACAAGCAAGTGTTTTGATACTTTGCTTAATCCTCTCAAGGCTTAAATCTCACACACTCATAAGATAGCTTAGAATCTCTTTTAAGAGTTGGGTATTTAAGCAGAACCCCTTGTTTTCTTTATTTTTCTCTTGCTATATTTTGTGTAGGCTATTATCCCAATTAGTTTTGGGAATGCTGGAGTGTTGCTATGAGCGGTAATAAGCCTTATCATTTTAGGAGGAGACTGCTCTTTGTTTGAAATCATCTTATTTAAATCTAAGCTATCTTATCTAAATTCAAATTAAGAGCCTTGATTGCATTTATGAGCATGTGCTTGGCATTGTTATTTTGGTAGCTTTTAAGTATGCTTTTAGTTTTATTAAAGAGATTAGTAGTTTAAAATTTCAGCAAAAGTATTTTAAAAAACAATATGAATATGGATTTAATTTCAAGCAATAAGTCTAAGCAATGAGGAAGCTCTCATAAAAATAGATTTAAAAGTCTTTAATGACAAGTTGTAGAGATTTGATTTTAAGCAATAAGAAGGCTTTTATAAAAAAGCTTAAAGCTCCTAAAAAAATTCTTTAAAAATAAGTTGTGCAGAAATGATAAAACAAAGGCATATCACAATGGGTTTAATAATCTTTGCGCCGTGCTTTATCGCTAGTTTTGCACCAAACCTCGCACCTATCGCTTGCCCCACACACATAGTTATCCCTAATAACCACAGCACATTACCCCCGATGATAAAAAGCAAAGTAGAAGCAACATTGATACTAAAGACTATCCAGCGAGAGTCTCCCAAAGCCCTGCTTAAGCCATAGCCGCCTATGCCTACAAGCAAGGATAATATAATCGTGCCTATGCCTACACCCAAAAGCCCACCATAAAAGCTAGCCCCAGCACAAGCGATTAAGAGAAGCCATTGCTTGGGGCTTTTTGCCCTATCTTTGTCGCTAATACTAGGAGAGAGTAAGAAATACAAGCCTATGGCTATCATCACAAAAGGCAGGATTTTGGAGAGAATCTCTACTCTCACAAATTGCACACTAATTGCTCCTATACTCGCACCTATCACTGATATGATAATACGCACTCTAGTTTGTCGCATATCAACCAAGCCTTGTGAATAATAATGTGCTGCTCCTGTGAAAGAGCCTACACAAGCTTGTAGTTTGTTTGTCGCAAGGGCATATAGAGGGTTTATGCCACTTAGCAATAAAAGGGGCATAGTAATCATACCTGCTCCACCAGAGAGTGAGCCTACAAGCCCTCCAAAAGTCGCTGCGATAAAGAGTATGATATACCAATATATCGCCATACCCTCAAAGGTTTGCAGGGTGATTATCTCTAGCATTGTGCCTCCCTTATGTTAAGTTCAAATGTTAAATTAAATATTAAGTCATAAGCTAATCTTAAAATATCAAGTTAAAAGTTAAATATTAATCTTAAAATATCAAGTTAAAAGTTAAATATTAATTAAAATATCAATCCAACAATTAATCTACAACTTAATCTTAAAATATCAAGTCATAATTTAATCTAAAATATTAAATTAAATATTAAGCTTAAGCTAAATATTAATCTAAAAACTTAATCTAAAAACATCAAGTCATAAGTTAAGCTAAATATTGGACGCATTACAACTGATGTAATAGTTTGTTGTCATAATTTGCCCCTTATGTTAAGCTAAAATGTTAAATTAAATATTGAGCTTAAAATATTGAGTCATTAAGTTAAATATTAATTAAAATATCAATCCAACAATTAATCTACAACTTAATCTTAAAATATCAAGTCATAACTTAATCTTAAATATTAAATTAAATATTAAGTTCAAAGCTTAAGCTAAATATTAATCTAAAAACTTAATCTAAAAACATCAAGTCATAAGTTAAGCTAAATATTGGACGCATTACAACTGATGTAATAGTTTGTTGTCATAATTTGCCCCTTATGTTAAGCTAAAATGTTAAATTAAATATTGAGCTTAAAATATTGAGTCATTAAGTTAAATATTAATTAAAATATCAATCCAACAATTAATCTACAACTTAATCTTAAAATATCAAGTCATAACTTAATCTTAAATATTAAATTAAATATTAAGTTCAAAGCTTAAGCTAAATAT